>JALNZF010000012.1 GCA_023229435.1 Nitrospirota bacterium | reverse complement strand
CTTGGTGTGGCTCTGTATTTGGGAACTGGGTTCCCAAGTATAACCCACGTTGCAAGGGGCAGGTCACTTGATTTTCAACTGTCAACCATTATGTCTATTTGTTTCTATTTGTTACATTTGTTGCCTCACTTACTCAATAACCTATCTGCGCTGTATCACTCCACTTTCTTACGTGGTACGCGACTAGCATAGGCCGCTTGTTTTTCCCGTAATGCCAACACATGCTGGCTTGGCACAATTTTCGCGTCTTTCTTCCGAAATGGGATTACTTTGCCATTACTATTACTATTGTTCTTATAAGTTTCCCACGTTATATCATAATTGTCGGCTTGATTGCCCCAAACATGCCAGCCGTTTCTTTTGCCGCGAGCAAACAGTTCAAGAAAAGGACCGGGGCTGCATGCTTCAATTATTTTATAAAGCTCGTCCGGTTTTCGGCTATGTTCTTGCTTTTGTGACCTGATGATATTCACCTGCGTCCGGCCCGGCTTGAGTGTCCGAAGGGGACCGCGAATACCAAAGAGAACTATCTCAGTGGTGTTTCTAAAATAAAAACCTACACCACGACCATCAGGCCCCCCATCCTTTCTTACTTTATGCCAGATAATGTTCGTCTTGTAAGTAAACCCCCACGCTTTCATTACCTCCAAGCCTTCGTTTAACAGAGCATTGGGCACCCAAAGATACAGATGTGCTGGCTGATCTGCGGCGACCTGGACGGGGATTTCACAAATCTCGCGAAGGGAGAGGGTTTTATAACGACTGAGCCGTTTATGCTCGGGGGCCATCTTGCCCGTACGATTATTAAACTGCCAAGGCGGATCGGCGAGGATTGTCCGAAACTTCTTATTTCCGGTGCATCGAATAAAATCCTGGATAATATCCACTTATTCTTCCTCCGCGTAAAGCTTCTTTGTTATACCAATAACAATAACTGGACAGCCTGCCCCACTGCCGCCCTCAATGCGTGGCAGCAACTTCGACATATGTGTCGTCGAATTTCCGTATGACTTGCCCCGTCCGAGTTTATTAAAAATTTCCTGTAACTCATCACAGCGTGTCATGATCAAACCAACGCTAATCGCTCGAAGATCGAAGAGTAATCGAAAATTGTTTAAATCCCGGTCGTAGAAGGGGTCCTTATTGTTCCACTCTAGCTCAAGAGCGACCCGGTTCTTGTAGCAATCAACCTTATGTGTCGGTGACTCAAGCTTTGCTTCATCTACAATGACTGCTGTAGAAAACTGCTTTTCCTTCCATCCTCTTGCCCCCAGAAAATCATCAATCCATTTTGCTAGTTCGGTCTTATTGCCGCCGCCCTCCGTAATCCAAGACTTCTTGAGTTTGAAGGCTCGCAGCATGGCGAGAATATCTTCCCACTCGTTCGGAAAGTCATGCTTCAATATCGCCGAGGCATGTTTCCATTCATGGACTTCAAACTTGTTGTATATCTCTTTTGGGAAATGACCTGCGCTCATGAGCCGCCTTATTGCCAGACTTCGAAACCATATTGCATTCTGCATTAAAAATAAATCTACGATCGACAACTATCGAATTTTCTTGAAGACTTTACTACAAGTAAATGAAAATGTCCAGAAAAGAGATGGGGACGGGTGATCGTAGGGTCATGACATCAAGAGCGCAGGAGACGTTGATATTTTTAGTGCGCCACTTACCTGCTTACTCTACCCCCCAGTGTTTTATTATATCTATTAGCTTGTCGTCATTAATTACAAGATGAAATCTGTAGCTCTTAATATCTTCCTCAAATATCACATTTCAGGAAGGACACTATACACCTCTCAACCAAACTCACATATGATACGAAGGCACGGCATAGATATTTTGCCCGAGTTGTTTCACTTCCGCTCCGGAATACACAACTTGGTTTATAACTTTGATTCATAATGTGATAGATATGCTATCACGATGTGAAAGCATTTACAATTGGCTGTTCTTCATTCCTAATCCTTCAGCATTTCCTCGATCGTGATCTGCACCGAATCGCAGAGCGAGGGAAGATCATATCCGCCTTCGAGCACGAACACCACCGGACAGGACGCGCAGGAATAGGAATGCAGGATGCTGCGGACGATCGCCCGGATGCCTTCGTGCGTGACGCGGATGTTGGCGTGGGGGTCGTTCACATGGATGTCGTAGCCGGCGGACACGAGGATCATGTCAGGATTGAACCGGTGGATAAGGCTGGGAAGAATATTTTGATATACGTAGATATAATCTTTATTGCCCGAACCCGCCGCGATCGGCATGTTGTACGTGAAGCCCTCGCCCCTGCCCCTGCCCCGCTCCATGTCCTTGCCCGTATCGGGATAGTACGGGTGCTGGTGCGTGCTGAAGTAGAAGACCGCATCATCTTCTTCGAAGATGTGCTGCGTTCCATTGCCGTGGTGCGCGTCGAAATCGATGATGAACACGCGCTCATACCCCTGGGTCAGGGCGTACCGGGCGCCGACCGCGATGTTGTTGAAGATGCAGAACCCCATGCCCTGGTCCGCCTCGGCGTGGTGTCCGGGAGGCCGTACCGCGCAGAACGCGCGCTCGATGGTTCCCTTCAGACACTGGTCCACCGCCTCCATGACCGCGCCCGCCGCGTGGAGCGCCGCCTCGAGACTTCCCGCTGACAGATACGTGTCCGGGTCCAGCTCTCCTGCTCCGAAGTTTTTGATCTTCTCGATATACTCGCGCGTATGCACGCGGGCAATGTCATCATATCCTGCCCTGCGCGGCTTCAGGGGCACCAGGTCCGGCCAGAGGCTGGAGTTTTTGAGAATGGTGTTAATGGACATGAGCCGGTCTTTCGAGTCGGGATGCCAGACCGGCGGCTCGTGGCGCAGGAAGACTTCATCGGTGGCGAACCCGACTCTTCTCATAAAAGAATTTTACCCTCACCTTCAGAGCACTGCCGCAGGAATGGCAGCGACACAGGATCAATAGTGGAAAATCTGGACATCCCGCTTCATGCGTTCAACGGCGGCCTGGAGCGTCGCCGCGGAAGACAAGGACGGATTCCCGCCAAGGGTTGATCTGACGAGCTCGTCGGCCGCGGAAGACAGCATTGCCTGCTGTTCCTTGAGCCGGACGATCTTTTCCCGCATTCCTCTCCGCATATTATCCAGGTCCGTGGCCAGGCGTTGAAACTCTTCGTCCTTGCTGAGACTGACCTCGCTCGCAAGATCACCGCCGGCAATCCTCACGATGTCTTTTTTTATGGAATACAGCGGCGGGGAAAGCCTTTTCCAGAGCAAATTGATGGTAAAGGCCAGGATGCCGGCGAACACCAGAAACGAGATTGCGTGAACGCCGATGGTAACCGGCAGCAGCAGTTCGCTCATCGTTTTAATGTCGATGTGCGATGAATAGCGTATTGCCTCCAGCCTTTTCCCCGCCAGGTAGGCAAACAGCATGATCGTGGCCGCGGCCCATATGGTTGCAACGGCAACAAACCTCAGAATGAAACGCGACTGAAAATCTTTATTAATAAAGTATATTCTTCTGTTATCAAACAGCATGACTGGCTCCTTATATTCTCATCTCCGCGAGGCTGCTCTCGATCTTTTTTACGCTCTTTGAAAGGTCGCCTGCAATTTGTTTGAGCGCAAGCCCGTCCTTGCCCTGTTGGATGAGATCGGAAACTTTTTTTGACTGTTCGTCAAGAATCGCAAGGGAGTCCCTGACAGCATTGATGCGGCCCCGGTATTGCGACGCCAGATCATTCAGCAGGTCCGCCATGTCCGTAAGGTTGTCCTTCCGGCGAAACTTGATATTGCCGGTCAGATCGCCCTGGGAGATCCGGGCTGCTTCCAGACTGATACGGTAAGCCGGACCTGCAATGCGGTGGGAGTATACCAGATGAAGCGCCACCATCGCCAGAACGATGAGGAAAGAGGTGACGGCATAGAGTATCGTGACCCTCCAGAACAGTACGTTCCCGATCTCCCGCACCAGGGCCTGTACGTTGTGATAGCCTTGACCGAGATCCGCAGGGAACGACAAGAACACGCCCCATCCGGTGATCACAGCGCCGAGCAGAATGATCGCCAACGAGTTGACATACAGAAACAAGCGATAATTTCTCCGGGTGGTAAGTCCCATGGCACTCCTCCTTTTTTAGAATCGCTCCGGTTCTTATCAAGGAGTACTTTAACAAAAGTCTTCCAATTGTGCAAGAGTCATTCAAGAGAAAAGAAAAAAATGCGGCTTGCTTTGGATCGGGTAACTTGTTATCATGAGAGTACTGATCATGATGATTACGGCACTCACCTGTGTTCATCATGGTCAATGGAACCAGGATGAACGAACGGAGAATGAGCATGACATCGTTCTCTTGCAACGGTTAAGGAGCAGTATGGAGCATGGCTTCAGGCCATATGGTGCTTTCCTCATGGTATTCTTCCTTGCTCTTTGTCAGGGCCGCGCGGCGGAAGCCTTTCATTCCGGAGGCGCTGCGGAGTGCAGGGAATGTCATGAAGATAATAAGGGCGCGTTACGAGGGTCCGACGCAAGCTCCACCTGCCTTCGTTGTCATCAAGCGCCGCGGGGCACCCGGGGACCCAGTGGCCATTATATCGCGACCGATGAAACTGATCTGATGGCGGGTTTTCCGCCCTCACAACTGACTCCCGGTGGAGATTTCGCCTATTTAAAGAAGGCCTACTCCTGGAAAGCGTTAGGAGCGACAGAGAGCAGCCCTGGCGAACGGCACGGCCATAACATTACCGCGGACGACTATGGGTATGTCGCAGACAGCAGATCGTTGAGCACGCCGGGTGAAGTGTATCCCAACAGCAAACTTTCCTGTATCAGCTGTCATGATCCGCACGGTAAAATTGCGAACAACGTATATCGCATGCTGGGCGGGGCCGGTTATAAAACACGTTCGGTGCCCGAGGTGGTCTTCACTATTGATGCGCCAGTTGTTGTTGCACCCCACGACTACAACCGGTCCGAGTCCGTTTCAGACACGAGAGTGGCATATGGCAGGGGGATGTCTGAATGGTGCTCGAACTGCCACACGAAGGGTTGTACAGGAGCGTATGGACATCCTGTTTGCAGTGGTGCGCGGTGCTCGAATGAGATCATTTCCAATTACAACGCCTATGTGAAGTCAGGCGACATCAACGGGAAAAGAGATGCTTCCTATACTTCGCTCGTTCCCTTCGAAGAAGGGACAGACGACATATCGATCCTCGAACAGCATGCAAAAAACGACGGCACTTCTATCATGGGTCCCGTTCATGGGTCCAATGTGATGTGTCTCACCTGTCATAGAGCGCATGCCTCTGCCTGGGACCATATGGCACGCTGGAATATGGCATCGGAGTTCATTGTCTTTAAGGGTGTTTACCCCGGAATCAATAATGATTCGCCTCAGAGAAATGCTCAGGGGCGCACCGAGGCCGAGACACGGCAGGCCTACTATGACAGACCGGCCAGCCTGTTTTCCGGCTTCCAGCGGGGTCTTTGCAACAAGTGTCACCTGCGAGACTGAGGTGCCCTCCCGGAACCATGAGCGGATATTGTTGACGGGCCTGCCTGCTTCAACCCCTACTTCTGCAACTTCTCACGCGCCGAATCCCCCGAGAACCAGATCTCTCATCTAGCCGTTCCTTCAACGTGTCCACCTGCTGTTTTTCATCATGGATTTTCGACGTTATCTTTCCGGGAACGGTGAACGGTGCTGTTGACGAGGGGAACAGCATCAGCTTCCTCTGTCATTTACGGTCTTTAATCAACCACGATCAATACCATCGTATCGTCAATAGCAACTATCTTGAACTGATCGTACGGTTTTTTGGGGACCTTCTCTCCCGCCCATACTCTTACTAAATCTCCGTTTTTATAGTGTATTTCGAATTTATCATTATCGACTTCGTAAAAATGGATATGGCTGGTTATCTTATCATCCCATGCTATCCACGAGCTCGTCTGTTCGCCTTTTGCCAACTTAAACTCATAAGCCCTTTTCCGAGGTGCCAGGATGATAACTTCCGGCAATTCCCTTTCCACCTCGTCGTCACCGAGATATTTCCGGGCGAATTGCTTATGTTCATCGGCCGCTACTTCAAAACCCGGCCTTTTTGCCCATTTCCTGGCCTCATCCAGGTGGAACAGGCCAAGGGCCTGTTTATTGTCCTGGAATGCTCTTTTGACGATCTCGACGCGAATGGCCGGATTAAGGGAAGCGGCTTCGTGGTATAAATAGTCGGCCTCCTTTTTGTACAGATCAGCTATTTCAACAGCAAATTTGCTCCTTACTGACTTGATATTGAATTGTTCTTTTGCGCAGGACAGGTTGCCCTGACTCAGGCAATAGCTGCCCTTAAGCAAATGCAGCTTAGGGTCCGCCGGGTCCGCCAGTATCAGGTTATTAAGGCACTCGAATGCCTTATCCTGCTGATGAGACTTCCAGTACTGTTCAACATCACCCGAAGACTTGCATTGCTTGTCGTCAGCCGCAACAACTGCGACGACGAGCGTTACGTACAAAATTGTCGATATTATTGTTTTATGCATCGGATATCTCCGGTAACAAAATCGTGACCGATGGCCCCATCGCTTTGCCGCGGGGATTATCGTCTGGACCTAGCGAGTTGGAACATCAGGAAGGGTTACCAAAAAAACAAACTGTTTATACGCGCTGTCACAATCCATCTCTCTTTCAGATACCATCTTAAAAAAAGTCCCGGGGGAAGCGGTGGTTTTCCGTTCATCCCTTCTCAATCGGGGAGCGCCGCCCCCCATCTCGACCTGTTGTGTGTGGCAGCGTTGACAATCCTGTAAGGGAAATGCGACCTTGTCATGACATACGCCGCAGTATTGACCGCTGACTATCTCAAACATGGAATACTTCGTTGCGCCCTTCTTCACGCTGGGAAAGATCTCCGGGTGGCAGACCTCGCATCCGTTCCAGACAGCGTGCTTCTTATGCGAAAAGAGCACCTTGTCCATCCATGAGGATTTCACTTCTATCGAAAAGTCCTTTTGCGTCTTCAAGGATGGTCGCTGCACCGACACTCCTTCGAGGAAATCAACGGGCTTAATGAGTCCTTTTGCTTCGGCCTCCTCCCAGTTGATCCCGTTTCCAAGGACGGTCTTCGGCATTTTTTCTCTAAAGGCGGTAAAATCATATTCCCTCGCAACTTTCTTGCCTCGCGAATGACACCGGTCGCATCGCAAAGACTCTTCCTTTGAAACGCCCTCAGAACACGCCGCGAAGATCTTTTTACCGTCAAAGGTCCTTTTGCCGTCATGGCAGGCGCCGCAGTAGAGCCCCTGCTTGTTCATTGCTGCTGTAATTTCCGTACCACCCGCCTCCATGGCAAAACCGATATCGACATGACAAAGCCTGCAGGTGAATCTGGACCGGTGGAACCAGTGGTCGAATACCACAGGGGCAAGTCCGGCATTCCTGGAGTAGTTCCTGATGACGACCCTGCCGTACTGTGCTCCTGTAGCCCTGTTCCAGGCATCCGCCGCGTCGGCAGAGAAGAGGATTGCCAGAACGATAAAGAGCGGAAAAACGACATCGAGCATCGTAATCCTCCTGAACAGCGCTATCCCGACGTCCTGCACGAGGGCCCGTACGTTGTGATAGCCTTTGCCGAGGTGCGCGGGAAACGACCGGAACGCGTCCCTTCCGTTGATCGCGGCGCCAGGCAATACGAGCACCAACGAGTTAACAAAGAGAAATAAACGGTACTTTCTCCGGGTGGTAAGTCCCATAGCGCTCCTCCTTGTTCAGATCAGGTTCAAAGTTCCAGGGTAACAGTTCTAAGGTTGGAAAGCCGCAAATATCAAACGATTTGAATAATTGACCTTGCTGAACGCATCTCAACGTGATGGATAATAGGTTCAAAGACAAAGACTTCGCCGAGTTCAGTGGTTCGACGTTGCTCGCCACCATGAGCATGTTGAATGGTCGAGCCGTTCCTGTGTTGCTTGTTCATCCTGAATACTGAATCTTGAACCTGACAACCTGTGTAGTTACAAATACTTTAACAAAAGTCTTCCAATAGTGCAAGGATCATTAATAAAAAATGCGGCTTGCTTTGGATCGGGTAACTTGATATCATTGGACGAATGATGATGCTTTACCATACTTACCTGGGTGCAACAGGGTCAACAGGACAAGAACGATTGAACAGTGAATGTGTATCACATTGTTCTGTCGCGGTTTTTTAAGGAGCAGCATGGAGCCTGGTTTCAGGTCATATGTTGTTTTTCTCATGGCATTCTTCCTTGCACTTTGTATCCCCCGCACAGGAGAAGCCTTTCATGCAGGAGGCGCCGGAGAGTGCAGGGAATGTCATGAGGACGAGAAGGGCGCGTTGCGCGGGTCCGATGCAGGTTCCGTCTGTCTTCGATGCCATCAAGCGCCGATGGGCACCCGGAGACCCATTGGCCATTACAGTGCGTCCAATGGGCACGATTTAGGAGCGGGTATGCCGCCCTCACAGATGACTCCCGGCGGAGACTTCGGCTATTTAAAAAAGAGCTATTCCTGGAAAGAATCGGGGTCCACACAGGACAGCCCGGGCGAACGGCATGGCCATAATATTGTTGCGCTAGACTATGGGTATCAAGCGGACAGCAGGCATAGCACAACACCGGGCGGAACATATCCCAGCAGCGCGCTTTCCTGTATCAGCTGCCATGATCCGCACGGCAACATTGCCACCAGCGCCTATCGTCTTCTGGGCGGGATCGGCTATACAACGAGGTCAGCGCCGGGGATGCCTTTCACTGTTGCTGCGCCGGTTGCTGTTGCACCACGTGACTACAACAGGTCTGAGGCGGTAACAGACACAAGGGTCGCCTATGGCAGGGGGATGTCTGAATGGTGTTCAAATTGCCACATGAACGGTTGTACCGGAGCTTACGGACACCCTGTCTGCAATGGCGCCCAGTGTACGAACGAGATCATTTCCAATTACAACGCCTATGTGAAATCAGGTGACATCAATGGGAAGGGCGATGCTTCCTATACCGCGCTGGTTCCGTTTGAGGAAGGGACTGACGACCGGATGGTCCTCGAGCAGCATGCAAAAAACAACGGCACTTACACCATGGGGCCTGGTTTTGGTTCCAATGTGATGTGTCTCACCTGTCACCGGGCGCACGCTTCCGCCTGGGACCATCTGGCACGATGGAATATGGCATCGGAGTTTATCGTGCAAAATAGTGTTTACCCCGGGAACAATAATGGTTCGCCTGCAAGGAATGCACAGGGGCGCACCGAGGCTGAGACACAGAAGGCATACTATGACAGGCCGGTCACCCGGTTTGCCGGTTCCCAGAGAGGTCTCTGCAATAAGTGTCATATCAGAGACTGATGTGTTCATCGTTTTATGTGCTTTGAGCTGTTCAAATATAACCGTTTTTTATCTTTACAAAATGGCCAATTGCTGATATAAATAAATTGCTAATGTTTTTACGCCGGTTCATTCATTATAAAACCATGATGTTTTGTATCTGATTCTCATGCCGCAATCGGGTAGGCGTCGTGCGTCCTCATGCCTGATCAGCTCGCGATTGTCTGGATGGCTTGTATGGCCTCCTCTTTTCGCGATAGCAGACAAAGTCACTTTCATCGGGCGTCTGGACAAAGATGCGCTTGTCCGCTCTGCAGTTCGTTTTCGATCCCCAATAAAACCGTCGGTGATCATTCGCTCTGCTGACCGCAGAGCAGGCTTAAAGAGGGATATCGTTTCTGGAGTTACACGCGTGGCTCCAGGGACAGCGCGAAGGCGATCTCACGATAACCATAAGGTAGGAGCAGTTGGATTCTATCTTCATAATTAAGGAGAAGCTCATGAAAAAATTAAATGTAAGTATTTTTGTAGTTGTTGCTGCTCTTGTGTCATTGATTGCAGCGGCAATTCTGCTCGGTCCGGGATGTGGTTCCAGCTCTGACAAAGGGCATTGGCAGCCGGGGAATAATACAACAGCTCCGCAAATAGAAGGGACCCCGCTCAACGCCGTATTTGGCCAGCGTTTTTTCAGCAAGGCCGATAACCGGACATACATCTATGATGGCAATCAATGGGTACCTCACGACAATACCGTCGACGATTATTATGCGAGTCAGAGCGCGAACACAACATCGTCTCTGCCTAACGTCAACAACAGGTCAATGACCCAGGACGAAGTCAGGAGCGCGCCTTGCGTGACAAGCGACGGAACAGGCGCGCATCCCAAACATGCCGGTTTCGCTTGCTCGATTTGTCACATGGTCGGCGGCATCTTATGCTTCAATCCGGCCGGACCGGCCACCGGCACCGGCACACCACCGTCCTTTGATGCGGCATCCAAGACTTGCTCGAACATTGCTTGCCATGGTGTTAAGGCCGGCACGTTCAGCTATTACATGCCCGGCAATGAAATGGACGCGGATGGATATCCGATACCTGAACTGAAGACGGCGCCTTATGGTGGAAATATCGTTGGGAATACGCCATCTTGGTATGCAACAGGTGTGGGCTGCACGGCTTGCCACGGTAATCCATCTTCCTATAATAATAATTACTACCCCTGGCATAGTGGCAACCACGCCAACAGTCAGAATCTCGGAGCTGGTCCTGGTCCCAATGATTGCGAGCTTTGCCATAACGACCCGACAAAACCGTATCCTAATTATGTGCCGATCGCTCTCAGTTCGGGTGGCCATGGTTACCAGATTAATTCAGCCGCAGCAGCACAGCATGCTAACGGAACCGCCACCGTATATGCAAAGTTCAAGACTCTATGTTTTGCCTGTCATTAAACAATGCAACACTGTTACACACAGTGTAATATGGTTTGTCTCAAGACGGCCCGGCATAATGCCGGGCCTTTCCTTTCCCGTGACGAGCAGCCGTTGCCGTATTCGATACAGGGACCATAGATTCAACAGACACGACCGTAGCTCCTGTTCCGCCCCCACAGGGAGCGCTTCAACCCGGAAACTCCCGACAACAAAGATGGCAGCGCTGCCGATATCGTCACATGTATCGCTCCATAAGGCGGCGCCTGTTGGCCTCCAAAGCGCTCAGGGCATCGCTATAATTCGGATTAATCCGCAATGCCTCCTGAAAATATTTTTCCGCATCGTGGAGTTTTTCTTGAGCCGCCAGCACTACTCCGAGATTATAATGTATTTGCGATGAAAACGGGTTCGTACGTAAGGCCTCCTGGTGTCAGTGCGGCAGGGACAATTTTCTGACGGCAGCTTCGAGGTTCCTGCGGACATGTTCATTTTGAGGGTTGAGCTGCAGCGCCCGGTTGAATTCGCGGATCGCCGCGTCGAACTGCCCGCTCTTCTGATAGGCAATGCCGAGGTTGTTATGGGCCTCGTCGTAGTCTGGAATGAGTTTCACCGTCAACTCGTATTCCCGGATGGCCTCCGGTACTTTCCCTTGAGCCAGGTAAACATTCCCCAGGTTGTAGCGGGCCATGACGTCGCCGGGAGAAAGCTTGAGCACAATCGTGTATTCTCTCTCGGCTTCGTCGAATAATCCCATTCGCTTATATATCACTCCAAGGTTGTTGTGCAGTTCAAAATCCGCCGGCGCCAGCGCCAGGGCGGCCAGCAGCTCTCGTTTTGCATCCTCCAGGCGTCCCTGCGTTCCGTAATACGTTCCGAGGTTCTGATGAGGCCGCACCCTCGCGGGACTTTTTCGGGCCGCGTCTTCCCAGAGCGCGGTTTCGCTGGCCCAAACCGTGTTTCTCAGCGAGGATGCAGTTGACAACGCAATGACGACCAGCGCGCACGCGCCGTACAGGAAGGAAGGTCGCAGCGAAAACATTTTTGCTGCGTAATGACCGAGCGAGACAACAGCCATGCTGATGCCGATCGATGGAAGATAAAGCCGGTATTCGGCCGCCAGCTCGCCCAGGGGGATGATGCTTGATTCAACCGACAGGGTGATGAAGAACCAGAGTATCCCGAAGGCCGCCAGCATGAGCTCCGGATGCCCGGGCTTCCTTTTCGAGACAACGTAGAGCCACAGCGCGGCGGCAATGAGGAGAAGCAGCAGCAGGAACGAAAATAGAACTGCGGGTGCAAAGAGCGAGGTATAAACCGGGACGTCGTGGTCGATGTTCTGCCCCAGAGGAATGAAGAGCAGCCTGAGGTAGAGCGCCACGACGCGGAACTGGGTCAGGAGATAGTGCCCCCGGGGGATGTTGCTCGAATCAGCCGCGGTAATGGTCCGCATGGTACTGTCCAGGTCATGCAGCGTGCCCTGCTGGATGAACACCAGCGCCGGGATGATCGCGAGGGTGGCTGCAAAGGGCGCAAGTCTCCTGATCCGGTCTCGCATGCTTCCCGGAAGGAAGGTTATATCGTACAGCGCCAGCATGAGCGGCAGGGTAATAGTGAACTCCTTGGTCAGCATTGCGGCGACGGCGGAAACGAGGGCGCCGCCATAGGCCGCCGTTCGCCATCGTCCGGCCGAAGACAGGCAGGAGCGGAGGTACAGAAGGAACGACAGAAGGTAGAAGAAGGCCGCCAGCGACGCAAAGCGCTGTGAAATATAGGTTACGGCCTGGGTCTGGATCGGGTGGCTCACGAAGAGCAGCGCGATGCTGCCCGCGAAGAAATCTTCGTGCTTAATCCTCTCGGCGGCTGCATCCGTGAAGCGGACTCTTTTCAGGGTGGTCCTGAGAATCAGGAAGACGAACATACCGTTCAGAAGGTGGATCGCCAGATTCACCGCGTGATAGCCGATCACGTCCAGGCCGTGCAGGTGATAGTTGACGGCAAACGTGAAATACCCCAGCATGCGGGTCATGAAGGCATAGCGTAATGCGGGGGGGACGGCCGTCGGGGTGCGCTCCGTAAGGCCGGTTACTTCCGATGGGGCAAAAAAATAGTGGAATGTCCTGATGATCGGGTTGTTGACGATATAGGCGTCGTCATCGAACTGAAAGGGGACCGTGAACGTGTTCGCGTACGCCAGGAACCCGACGAGGAAGATCAGCGCAGGTATAATGTGGGTTTTGCGAAACAGACGTATCATGGATTCGCACCTTTATGAGCTGAACGGTCAACGTTGAAATACAACTCCGGCTTGCTGTCGCCGGACATTGATAATGTATAATTATTTTCACAGGAGGAACAATCCCGCATGGCATTCGTGAACGATGTCCCTGCATAGTAAAGGCCTCACTGACCGTGGTTTCAGTGAGGCCTGCATGGCATGGGCGTGATCTAGATACTGCGAAACTAAGTTTCTGCCGGAACAACAGCGATCTATTTTAGCGGTGTAAACTGCTGGATCCGGCTGTTTGCCCTGTCCGCGACATACAGATCGCCGTCCGGATTGATGCAGAGCTGCGAGGGATACCGGAGCATTCCTTCCTTCCATCCCAAACTGAAAAGCCTCCGGCTTGTTCCGTCCTGGTTCACCGCGAGGACGCCGCCGCCGTTTTGATCGCTGATGAACAGGAGTCCCTTGTTATCTACTACAATGTTCGAGGCGAATTTCAAGTCGTCTTTCAATGTTGCGGTGATCGGCGCGAAAACCGCCGGGGCTTTGGCATTTGAATATACAATGGCGCTGACGCTGTCGATCAGGAAAATCGTCCCCTTCGCGTCCACGGCGAGGTCGGTGATGAAACCATACTCCTTCGGAAGGGAGATCTGCCGCTGAAACTTTCCATCGTCCCCGAAGACCATGATCCTTCCACCGCCGATGTCGAGCACATAGAGATTGTCATTGCCGTCAAGGCTTAAGCCGGCGGGAACAACCATGGCCACGGTCGGTCCGCTCGCCAGGTCAACGTAGTGCTGAAAGACCCCTTCCGCGGTGAGACGCGCGATCTTTCGCTGCCGCGCGTCGAGCACATACAGGTCTCCTTTCGTGTTCATCGCAACGCGCGCGGGATAGACCACCTGGGGAAGACGGATCTCCGTTCCTCCCCGGGGTTCGCCGTCGACGATCGAGTAGAGGACGAGCCTGCCGTTTCCGCTATCCGCGACCACCAGTCGATTTTTGCTGCAGGCGACGCCCTCCGGCTGGTTCAAACCGCCTCCCTTGTCGTCGGCATAGAGTGAACGGTCATGTTTAAATCGTATCTGCTGTTCCTCCCCGAAGGCGTGCATGGGCAGCAGGAGCAGAATCATCAATGCAGCGTATCGCATCACAGGGTTTCCTCGCATGGTTTCACCTCTTATATTCAGTATGGCATTGCGTGCAAAGTTCAGCTACGGTCCCGAAGGGCAGCATTTTTTTGAATTCCGTGCCGTGCGCCCGATGACAGCTCAGGCATTGCACGGTCAGGTTCTTGTTTCTCTTGTCGATCACCTTTTCACCGACCGGATGGGTCGAATGTTTCATATAGTCGTGGCAGGTCCCGCACAAATCCACCGGCGATGCCTGGATGAACAAATAGGTGTTGTCGGAGGCATGGGGGACATGGCACGACATGCACTGCCCGTCCTTTATCGGCTTATGCTTCGTCACCGACAGCTCCTGGCGTCGGATCGTGTCCGCATGGCAGCCGCCGCACAGCTGGACCGGCGCCTTTCTCAGGAGGCCCGCCTGCGGCGACGCGTGCGGATTATGACAATTAAGACAGCCGTCCTTTCCCAGCACCGGCCAATGGAGGCGGTTCTTGGATAACATGTCGTTGATCGAATTGTTGTGGCACCCCCTGCATAATTCAAAACCCGTTTTCTTCAACGCGATCGGGTTCGGAGCTGTCGGGCCTTCATGGCACAGGTTGCAGCTCTTGCTCGCGAAGGGCTTGTGGGCCGTGTCATAGATGAGCCCGGCACGGTTCGAGCCGTGCGCGCTGTGGCATATGGTGCACCGTGTGTTCGCCACGGGATAATTCATGTGCTGCTTGACGAAGAGGGGCTTCTTTGTATCATGGCACTCTTTGCACAGTTCCGGGACCTCGCTTTTCAGGAGGGAAGCCGCCTTCGTTGCAGCGTGCGGATTATGGCAGTTTATGCACCCTTTCTCCACCGGAGAGTGTTTGAACTTCAGCTGCTTGATCTCTTCGCCCTTGTCCTTGTGGCAATCGAAACACAGTTCGTTTCCCGCCTTGCGCAGGTTGTTCTTGTTGTCCGAAGCGTGCGGATCGTGGCACGAAACGCACTTGCCTTCAAGAGCGACCTTGTGGGTGCTGCGCGCGCCCTTCGGCATGATGCCGGCATGGCACGTCAGGCAGATCGTGCCCACTTCCGCCGAAAGCTGCTTCGGAAAATTTGACGCGTGGGGGCTGTGACAGGCGATACAGCCCGGGCTCTTCAGGGGGGTATGGACCGAGGGCTTTTTCAGCAGGTCCTCGAATTGGGGGTGGCACGTCAGGCAGACCTTTTGAGCGGCGCCCGGCTTCAGGTTGAATTTGCTCTCGATGGTTTCAGTGCCTGCTTTCTTTGCCTCCGCGGCCTTCACCGGTTTTGCCGTCTTCGCCGCATAAGCCTGGGGCGCGGGACCGGCGCATATTACCGACAGGGCCACTATGACGATACTGGTTCGAAGTTTCATACGTGCTCCTCTATTGTGTTTTTACGATGTGACATTCATCGCATGATCTGCCCGCAAAGGGGGCATGCACATGTTTCTTGAATAACTTCGGGTCCTTTGACGCATGGGGGTCATGGCAGCTTGTGCACTCCATAACGGCGGCGTCAATATTGATGTGGGCCTTCCTGAATGAAGCTGCCGTTGCTTCGTGGCATTGGAGGCAGAGCGACGGCACCGCGTCGGAGAGCAGCCTCCGCTGCGACGACAGGTGCGGCAGGTGGCAGGTCAGGCAGTCGCCCGCTGCGGGCTGGTGCTTGTTCTCCTTCTCTATCCGCTCCTTCAGGTCCTTGTGGCAGGCGAGGCAGATATCAGGCGACTGCGCCAACAACAGTTTGGCAAGCTTCGCCTGGTGGGGGCTGTGACACTTCGTACACATGCCGGTCTCAATGGGTTTATGCACATCCGCGGACGACTTGATCTGCTTCCCCATTGCCGCGTGGCAGGTAAGACAGAGGGACCCCTGGTCCTTGACGATCATACCCGCGTTGTCGCTGGCATGGGGGGAGTGGCAATCCAGGCAAAGGCCTTTCCCGAAGGGTTGATGGACGATATTGTCCTTTGACTCTTTCATAAGGTCGCCGTGGCACTGTCCGCAGAGTTTCGGCCCCGCAGGGGCTATGAGCATCTTCCCCTCTGATGAGCCGTGGCCGTCATGGCACGACTGGCACCGTCCTTCCCGCACAGGCGCATGGACGGTTTTTTTCGCAAATCCCGTCTCCGCGTCGTTGTGGCACGAGTAGCAGGTCTTGTCCATGCCGTTGCTGGACATGAGCGGGAAGTTCGAACCGTGCGGATTATGGCATGTGGTGCACATGGCCTCGGCGAAGGGCGAATGGACGTGCTTGGCTTTCTGCGCCTCCTTCACTTTCTCGTGACAGGTGAAGCAGATGTCGCTCGTCTTTGCCCTCAGCAACCGCTCGTTCTTTGCGGCATGGGGCAGATGACAGGACAGGCACCCTTGTTCGACAGCCGCATGGGGGAAGGCAACCCGTGCCCCTTTGTCCGCATGACAGTCGAAACAGAGCTTGTTGACGCTTTTATTCAGAAGCTTGGGGTTCTCCGAGGCGTGGGGATTATGACATTGGTCGCACATCCCGTCCTTAAAGGGCATGTGCTCCACCGTGCCGCCTGCCTTCAGGTCGTCGGACATATGACACTGGCCGCAGAGAGCGCCGATGGCGCCTTCCTTCACGCCGAAGGCCTTGTCGGTATTCGGCGCGTTATGGCACATGTCGCAGCTCGCGGTGACGACGGGGTTGTGCGCGCTCGTCTTCAGGAGCTTCGGCTGGTCCGAGGAGTGGGGATTATGGCAGGTTGTGCAGGTTTTCGTCTGCACGGGATACGTACCATGGGCCTTCCTGAACGCGGAATTGCCGCTGTCGTGGCAGGACAGGCAGAGGGGCGTCTCCGGCTTGACGAGGAGGTTCTTCTCGTCAGCGCTGTGGGAAGAGTGACAGGCGGCGCAGCCCTTTGTATTCAGGACCGCGTGCACTGTTTTCTTTTCATAGTCCTCTTTTTTGTGACATTGATAGCACAGATCCTTTCCCTCCACCTTCAACAGATGGTCCATCGGGGAGGCGTGCGGGTTGTGGCAGTCCGTGCATTTCCCCCCCTTCAGGGCCGTATGCACGATCGGCTTCATGCCCATCTTGTCCTTCGTGTGACAGGACTGGCAGAGCTCGTTCCCGACCTGCTTGAGGATCAGTCTGGCCACGAGGCCGTGGCGGAGATGGCAGCCCTCGCAATGTTTCTCCTTCACGACAGCATGAACATTTTTCATCCCGAGATACTTTTCCGAGAACTTGGTGTGGCAGTCCAGACAATCCTTGCGGGCGGATTGCTGCGCCGCCGTCCCGATCGCGGCATGCAGGAAAACGCACAGAAAAAAGACCGCTCCAAGGGCAAAGACGCGCTGTTTTATCGAAACGTTTTGCATCGTTATCTCCTGATCATAGTGTTCAAGATGTTATTTCCCTGTTTCCGAAAGATAGACCGTTACCTTGCTGGCCGATCTAAGCTTGGAAAACCAGTCATCCATCGCCTGGATGAACTTTTCCTGAAAGACCTTCTCCCGAAACTCCTCCTTGACCTCATCATAAGGCTGCTGCCTCGCGGGTATGATCGCCTCGATGGACAGAACGTAGAACCGGTCCTCGGACCCTTCATAGAGCAGGTACTCTCCCGCGTGGCTCCCTGAGACGGCCTTGGCCATGCCGGGGGGCAGGCTTCTCACGGACAGGATGCTTCCGTTCAGGGAGGAGAGGGGGTCGTCCTCGCTCTTGCCCGCGACTCCCTCCGCGTTGCTCCTCGCCCAGGCGAGGTCCGTGCCCTTTGCCAGCTTCGCGCGGACGGCCTCGGCAGCGCGCTTGCTCCCGAAGGCGATGCTGGACATCTTCACCATCTCCGGGTACTGAAATTCCAGCCTATGTTTCTCATAATACGCCTGCAGGTCAGGCTCCGTCACCTTAATGTCGGGGAGGACCACCCGTTCGACGAACAGCCCGAAGAGGGTTGAGTCCTTATACTGCTTGAACTCCTTCAGGTATTCCTCTCTCCTAGCGAGGTCCCGCTCCGACGTTTCTTTTGCTATTACGCGCAGCCCGATGAGCTCGGACAGGGTGTACTGTTTCATCTTGTTGATTTTTTTTGACTTGGCGGCCTCCTCCACTCCGTGCCAGAATTTCTGTTGAAGCGCCTGCGTAAGCTCGCCGACGGTGATCGGCTTTCCCCCCTTGAACTCGGCGACCACCCTCTCGTCCTCCAGCAGCCGCGGGAACTTATCGATGGACCCGTCGTAGTCCAGCTTGTCGAGGGTCCTTTTATTGATCTTCACGTATTTCGTTACGAGTGATGTCTTGAACTCCTCCCACGCCCGGGTCCTTTGCTCGGCCAGAACCGACCACTCCACCTGATCTCTTGTCTCGGCGTTCTCGGGATATCGCTTCTCCACGAGCTTGAGGACCGTGAATCCGCTGGTTTTATCGCCCTGCGCTTTGATGATGGGACTGACAGATCCGGTCTCCATCGCGGCAACCGCCGCCATGATGTGAGGGGCCAGATCCTTGGGTTTCACGAAACTTCCCTCCTGGACCCCTTTCGTTTTTCCATCGGCAATGGCCTTTTCCGCCATTTCCTCGTAGCTCTTTCCCGCCTTCAGCCCATCTGCCATGCTCTTGGCGTCGTCCTCGTTCTCAAAAAAAATCGATTTTATCTTCCATTCTACCATGGCGGCTTTATAGCGCTTCTCCACCTCGGCAGGGTCCGCTTTCACGTCCTTCGTGGCATCCTGCATCAGGAGCCTTGCGAGGGCCTGCGTCGAATAGTCCTCCACGGAGGCTTTGAATTCGGGCAGCTCGTCAAATCCGATCGCGGTCGATTCCTGTACGATGAGCCTCACGTTGATGAGCCGGTCCAGGACCTTCCCATAATCTAGCTTTCCTCCGCCCTGCTTCTTCGCAGGGTCCTGTTCTTCATGGGAGGCGACCAGCGCATTCGCGACGTCACCCATGGTGATCTGATCGCCGTTGACCGCGGCGAGGGGTATCCGTTCGAAGAGGGGCGAGAAAAGCGGCGCCCTCACCAAGACCTGGGGCCCCTCCGGTGCGGTCGTGCCGGTGCCGAGACTGGCAACCGCCGGCTTCGATCCCTCAAGGGCCGATGCCGTGCTCCCCGCAACCATACCCAACAATAAGAATAAACCCAGTACTCCGTACCTTGCTTTCATGTATTCCTTACCTCCTGATTAATGCGTCATTCCGTCATTCATTATGTTCCGGACAATGCCTTTGCCCTCAGCGATGCCTGCCTTCGCCTCATGGGAAGGGAGAATATTACCACACTCTGCTCAAAAACACCACACCTTGCACGTGCCCCTCATCGTTCAGGGGTATCGATCCATGCGTCATTCCGTCATCATGTCCCGGATAATGGTCTTTACCATCTGCGATGCCAGTTCTGCGACGTTGCTCACCCGGTTCCAGTCGAACACGAGCATGGCATCGTTGCCGCGATTGTAGCTCCACGACGACCAGGCCATTGACTTGCTTTTTCTGTTATAGACCTGCACTTCGAACTCCATATCTGGATTGCCTTCCTGGTAGTCGATGATCTTGCCCATAAGAATCAGGTCCATTTTCTGGTTGATAAAAAAACTTTCCGCATCGGCCCTGGCAATGCCGTCATTCATGATGATTCTGTAGTCCAGGAACTTCTGCCGGACCACGCCGGGTTCAAGGACATCAAAGGCCCCGTTCTTGACCAGCTGGCTCATGAACCGCAGCGCAAGGATCTCGCCGGCATTCGAGTTCTTGGTACTGTTGTAGAACGGCATGATAGCGACCTTGTAGGTCCGGTCGGGATCGATAAACGGCGTTTCAGAGGACTTCTTTGGTTTGAATACCTCCATGACCCAGCCCTTTTCCGCCGGGGGGGATATTCTATCCGCGTAGAATGCGGACAGGGAGTCCATGAGTTGCTTGATGGCCTTGTTCTGGAGGGGCCCGATTTGCCCTATCAACCCGCTTCCGAACAGACCGGGTGAATCGTCGCCGGACAATCCGATGCTCTCCATCCACAGGATGCGCGGCATCTCCCCGGTAGAAACGAGACGGCAGGTAAGCGAGATCTTCGGCACCTCGGAATCTTTATACTGGTCCACCGAGGCGATGAGTACTGCCTCCGTTCCCGTCTCTTCCCTCCACGCCCTGGCCGTGAGGATATCGACGCCGCCGGTATACCGTATGCGGTGACGCGTCATGAACTGCAGCATCGCTTCGTCGTCGAGTACGACGTCTCCCCGGCGGGCCAGCGCCTCAATGAGCGATTGACGGATCTCCTTCAGGGGCGCAGGTCTCCCGCTCAGATTTTTCACGGGAAATACGACGATACGGAGCTTTTGAGCGAGCACGATCAGCGGCCGCATCACCGGCTCTACCGGCAGGTGGTTGCCGTCCCCCTCCTGAAATGCGGTGATCGTCGCGGTCCCGACGGCCCTGACCGTCAACTGGTTGCCGCTGACGGTCGCAATGGTCGGATCGGAGCTTTCGTAGTCAACAGCAAGGCCGCTGGGCAGCACGGCGGGGAGCTCGAAGGGTCCGGTCCCCAGGGTTTTGACCCCAAGGACAGGTAATTTTATCTTTTGGGACGCCTTGGCTATGGACATTGTGCCTGACGCACTTCCCTCATAGTTGGGGTTCTGGACCGCGGCAATCACTTCGTATTGTCCCGCCTTGACGGGGGCAACCGGATTTCCATCGTAGGTGATGTGCACGCTGAGGCCGGCGGGTGAGGTCATGCTTGCAGCCGGTTTTGGCGTTCCATCATACCTGTGCTCCAGACCGTTCAGCGTGATCAGCGGAGGGGCCTTTTTCACGATGAATGTCCGCCCCACCGGTTCCGCTTCAAGGTGGTTGTTGTCCCCGGCCTGGGAAGCCGTGATGGTCGCGGTCCCGGCTCCCACGATCGTCACGCGTGAGCCGGTCACGATCGCAACAGCGGGACCCGAGCTTTCATAAGCGGGGATGAGACCGCTGGACACCTCGGAAAAAAGATAGAACGGCCTGTCGCCGTAGGTCATCGTGATCAGGGGATCGAACGTGATCCTCTGGGCGGCCTTCGCGATGGTCATCGTCCCGGTGGCGGTCCCCTCGTAGTTGTCTTCCCGGACAGTGGCTGCGACCGAGTAGCTTCCGGCATTGACCGGCGGTTTATCACTTCCATCGTAGGTGAACGTCACGGAAAGTCTGGCCGGTCTGGTCTCGCTCGCCGCTGATTTCGGCTTCCCGTCATAGATGTGCTTCAGAGCGCCCAGCGTTACGTTTGCGGGGGCCTTCCGCACCGTCAAGACCTGCTTCACCGGGGCTGCTGCCAGATAATTGCCGTCCCCTGACTGAAACACCGTTATCGTCGTTGTACCAACACCCCTGATCGTCACCTGGTTGCCGTTCACCGTTGCGACATCGTCATTCGAACTTTCACAAGCAACGGTCAGGCCGCTGGACGCCGCGGCTTCAAGAGAGAACGGGACCTTATTGTAAGGCCTTGCCTCAAGGGCGGGAAACGTTATCGTTTGAGCGGCCCGCTTCACCGCCAGCTTCCGCTTTTTCGGCGCCGCCGCAAGGTGGTTGTCGTCTCCCGGCTGCGACGCAATGAGTTCCGATGAGCCCGCGCTGATGATATGGACATGGTTTTCGACGACAATGGCCACTGACGGGTCCGAACTTTCGTAGAACACGGGAAGTCCCGAACTCGCCCTTGCCCCGGGAGAAAAGTCGGCGTCGCCGTAGGTAACGGTGAGCGGGGCATCGAAGGCGATCTTCTGGCCGGCCTTCGCAATGGTCAGCGTTGCGAAGGCGCTGCCCTCGTAGTTGGCGTCTTGTACCGTGCCGACGACCGCGTAGCTGCCCGCCTTCGCGGGCGCCGTTGCATTATTGTCGTAGAGGAACACAACGTTCAGGTTTTTTGGGTCCGTCCTGGCCCCGACTTGCTTCTGTGTGGCGTCATAGGTCTGATCGAGACCAATGAGGGAGACTTCGGCTTTGGCCTTATGCACCGTCAGCGCCTGCATCACCGGTTTTGCGGCAAGGTAGTTGCCATCTCCATCCTGATAGGCAGTGATCTCGGCAGTTCCAGCCCCCGCAATTCTCACCTGGTTGCCGCTGATAATCGCGACAGACGGATTGGAGCTCCCGTAGCTCGCGGTAAGGCCGCTCGACACCGTGGAGGCAAGGACGAACGTCCCGTCGCCGTAGGTGCGTGTTGTGAGAGCATCGAACGCTATCGTCTGACCCGCCTTCGCAATGTTCAGCGTTGCCGTGGCGCTACCCTCGTAGTTGGCGTCTTGTACCGTGCCGATGACCGTGTAGCTGCCCGCCTTCGCGGGCGCCGTTGCCTTGTTGTCGTAGGTCAGGGTAACGCTCAGACCTTCAGGCTTGGTCCTGGCCCCGGCCTGCTTCTGAGCGCCGTCATAGGTCTGATCGAGACCGATGAGGGAGACTTCGGCTTTGGCCTTGTTCACCGTCAGCGCCTGCGTTACCGGTTTTGCCGCGAGATAGTTGTCGTCTCCCGGCTGCGATGTAGTGAGCGTCGATGCGCCTGCGCCGACGATATGGACCTGGTTTCCGATGACAACGGCAACCGAGGGGTCCGAGCTTTCGTAGAACACGGGAAGGCCCGAACTCGCCAATGCCTTGGGAGAAAAATCAACGACACCGTAGGTCACGGTGACCGGGGCATCGAACGCTATCGTCTGGGGAGCCTTCGCAATGTTCAGCGTTGCCGTGGCGCTTCCCTCGTAGTTGGTGTCCCGAACCGTGCCGATGACCGCGTAGCTGCCCGCCTTCGCGGGCGCCGTTGCCTTCTTGTCGTAGGTCAGGGTGACGCTCAGGCCTTCAGGCTCGGTCCTGGCCCCGGCCTGCTTCTGTGCGCCGTCATAGGTCTGATCGAGACCGATGAGGGAGACTTCGGCTTTGGCCTTGTTCACCGTCAGCGCCTGCGTTACCGGCTTTGCCGCGAGATAGTTGTCGTCTCCCGGCTGCGACGCAATGAGCGTCGATGCGCCGGCGCGGATGATATGGACCTGGTTTCCGACGACAACGGCCACCGAGGGGTCCGAGCTTTCGTAGACCACGGGAAGGCCCGAACTCGCCAATGCCTTGGGAGAAAAATCAAGGACGCCGTAGGTCACGGTGGTTGGGGCATCGAACGCAATTGTCTGTTCCGCCTTCGCAATGGTCAGTATCCGCTGCATTGGTTTCGCAGGAAGGTAGTTGCCGTCCCCCCCCTGAAAAGCGGTGATCACGGTCGATCCCGCGCCCGTGATCGTCACCTTATTGCCGCTGATGACCGAGACAGCGGGATTGGAGCTTGCGTAGGTTGTCGTGAGGCCGCTGGACGAGGTGGAAACCAGATCGAACGGCGCATCGCCGTATGTCCGCGCGGTCGGGGCATTGAAGGCGATCTTCTGAGGCGCCTTCGCTATGATCATGCCGGCCTCGGCGCTTCCCTCGTAGTTGGCGTCCCGGACCGTGGCTGTCACCGTGTATCGTCCGGCATTGACGGGCGCCGAGGCATTCCCGTCGTAGGCGATGCCCACGACCAGGCCTTTCGGGTTCGTCGAGGCCTTGACGGATTTCGGCGCGCCGTCGTAGGTTCGAGCGAGACGGCTCAGGGTGACTTTGGCTTTGGCCTTGTTCACCGTCAGAGCCCGCGTTACCGGCTCCGCCGCATGGTAGTTCCTGTTTCCGCGCTGATAGGCAGTGATCTCTGTCGTTCCGACGCCCGTGATCGTCACCTTGTTGCCTCTGACGGTTGCGACAGCGGCATTGGAGCTTGTGTAGGTGACGCGGAGGCCGCTGGAAACCGTGGCGGCAAGAAAGAACGGCGTCTTGCTGTAGGGCCGTGTCTCAAGCGGGTCAAACGTTATCGCCTGAGGGGCCCTGGCAATGGTCATGCCTGCCCTGGCGCTTCCCTCGTGGATCTTAGCGAGAGGACTCAGGGTGACTTTCGCCGGGGCCTTGCGCAGGGTCTCGACCGCGTAAGCGGGTTGCAGGGAGGCCGCATGCCCGACGAGGCAGAGGGCGCAGGCAACGACGAGCAACCGCTCTTTATTGAAGAAGTTTATTGATGACATCCTTAATTGCCTTTGTCGTAACAACGTTCATCGGTTCGCCGCCTCCGCCGAAAAGGCGTTCAAAAAAACCGATGCCGCCTTTCGTGGATGACACGGAGCTGACGACCTTCCCGGTATCGACTTCCGTCAGCAGCATGCTTATCGATATGACATTCGCGGTAGCTGAGCCCGCTCTCACGTCACCATATTCCTTAATCATTCCGGTTAGAATCCCCTGGACCTTCAGCGCCTTTCCGAGCTTTATGACCTCTTCGTTCGTGGGCAGGGAGGGATTCAAGATCCCGACCATGGAGACCTGCCGGGCGACCTCTCCGGTCGGGATCACGTACACGCGACCGTCGGCAAGGAGCATGGTTATTAACACATCCCGCACCCGTTCCGCCGCCATCTGGTCCCTCGACAGGTTCACCAAAGGCATGACGGCAACGGTATAGATCGATCCTATGTCCATTTTCTGGTCCCGATACACCTCCAGAGACTGGGATTTGCAGCCGGCCGCGGTGATGATAACAGCCAGCAGTACGGTCACGCAAAGAAGGTTCCCGCCATTTTTGTAGTTCTTCATTTTTTTCTCCAATGTTCGCCTATGAGATCCGTTTTTTCGCGCAGGCATCCTCAAAAGGTCATTTTAAAATTGGCGTTCAGGGCAGTCGATTCCTGAGTATTCAGCGGAGAATCAATGGTCGCGATTGTGTATGCGACTTCGAGAAAGGCACTCGCGTTTATCTTCCATCGTGCCGACGGACCGTAATTGCGCGTCCTCGTCCTCGCCTCGGACTCGACATAATCGGCGTAATTGAACCGCAGTTCGAGAGCGCCTCCGGTGCGCTGGGCCGACCACGATCCGCTGAAGACGGTGGAGGTGATTCCTTCCTTGCCCTTCTCCTCAATTCTCTGGATCGAACTGAAAAGATAGAGGCTGCCGAGCGGGTTATAGGCGAGGCTTGCGAGCATGCTCTGTCTTCTCGATACCGCGACGCCGGCAGGCACAAGGCTTGCGTCGCTTCCCCACTGTACCGCTTCCGACCAGTCATAATTTAAATTTACGGTCATTGTCCTGTGGGGAACCATGTTGGTGCCGAATGAAACCAGGGAGCTCTCAGTGTGTACGATCGCCTCATCCGACTTCGATGAAACAAGGGTCTCTATGCCGCCCAGATAGGCGTTGATTCCCGGATAGACCTCGGCGGTGTTGGTCAGCGACAGGCTTCCCGAGTCCTTCACAATATGTTTGTCAACAAAATCCTCCCGTTTTCCGGACAGCACGGCAATGTGGCTCAGCTTCGGGAGGGACGCCCACGAGGCTGTAAGGGAGGCTGCGTAATCATAGGTGGTCGACGAACCCTCGCCCACAGCATTATCGTCCTGGCGCATGATCCTGGCGTTGCCGGTAAGCACCCTGTTGAACTTCTCGTTCGCAATAAGGGCATTGGTGAGCGTGCTCGCGCGGCGCAAAGGCTGTCCTGTCTGATCAGCAGTCCTCTCCACATAATAGAGGTCGTACAAGAGCGCATACCGGTCGCTCCTGATGATATTCACTTTCGTGTTCACGTCCAGGGACGCTGAGTTCAGCGCTGTTTTGTTCGCGGTCCCGGCGGTCAGCGAGACGGCCTGGTCATTGAAGGCCTGGAGCTCGGTGATGAAAATATTGCTTACATCCACGCCCGGCGGCGGGACGACTGCCACGGACAGCGGCCTCGTCACTGCCATGATGTACCGGGTGCTTACGCCGGCGAAGGAGAGCTCGAACCGGTTGTCGAACGCGCCGAAATCCGCGGGAAAGACCGTCTGATGGAGGCTCCAAGTCTGGTTGTCCTGGCTGACATAGATTTCCCAGACAAAGGAATTGGCCGCATCGGCCGGAACCTGCCGGTCAACCCAGACGAACAGGGTGCTGACTGCGAGAGGGAGCCCGAAGTCCAGTCCCGCGTTCCTTTTTTTGATATCGCCCCCCAGGGAGGGGGTCTGTCCTATGTTCATACCGCTGCTTGCGGTGAAATTGCCGTCGATCAGCGCAGGAGTTGAGTTCAGGACGCCGATGTTCGGCTGGTCATTAATGGCTGAGAGCCCGGCCAGGGGGAAGATCTGCGTCTGGACCACCGCCCCCGTGCCGGCCCTGGTATACTGCACATCCTGACGGGTAAGATTGTAATTGGTTGCGAAAGACATTCTATCCTTGAAAAACCGGTCTGCATAACCTGCTCGCGCGCTTTGGCTCAGCACGCGCGTTTCGATCCGCGCTATATGTTGTTCGTTGTCCTCGTAGGAGGTATTGTAAGAGAGCTGTACACTTCTGACCGGCCGGTACATCGTATTCAGGGAAAACAGCCGATTCTCCTGGTCGATCGATGCGCGGTCCGCGTCATACCGCTTCTGTCCGCTGTAGATGAGGTCCACCGTGGGAAGTCCCTCAGGCCTGAGCCCCAGGAAGGCGCTGTTCGTCTCACGGAAGGTCCTGAATGAACTTCCCCCTGACTCCACCTTTTCATCCCGCTCGTCGTAGCCGGCCCCGAAAACGACAAAGGGATTTGCGAGCGTGATGCCGGCCGAGGGCATCAAGACAGTGGAATGCTGCCTGCTCGTGAAGCCGTCCAGGTCACTGTTTACGGCCTGCTTTTCCAGACGCACTCCAGCCCGCAGAAAGACCTGCGGATAGATCGAATTATGGTAGTCAAGTTTATACCGCTGTAAAAAATAGGTCGATTTGGTGACCGACGTCAGCCCCTCGGACGTAACATTGTTTGTCCTGCCGATCTGTTCGAACAATTCCGCGGACCCCGTGAAGACGTCCGCATATGCCGTCCCCTGCAGGAGAAGCAGGTTGAACAGCATGAATACAATAAAATAATGTTCATTGTTCCGGCCCATGGTCTATCGCTGCCCCATGACCGCCACCCACGCCGGGCGCCCGCCGGTATCGATTTCCGCAACGATCTTTTTACTCATCAGGCTGATGGACAGAAGTGTGTTCTTTTCAACGCTGACAACGAAGAGATTGTTCGTTTCGCTGTCGATGGTCATGTCCGCGATGTCGCTCACGGCCGGGATGTAATCGATCGGGATGAGGGAGAAGGGCTCATACACCTCAATCCGCGAGTCCCCGCCCCGGTAGACGTACAGAAGATCGGTAAGGGTATCGGTCTTGATAACGCTGATCCCATGGCCGACAAACACCCTTTTGACAACAGAAAGAGAGGAGGGATCGATGACCGAGAGATAGGGGCTCCCCTCATAGACCACGTAGAGCCGGTCGCCTTTGCGGTTGAACTGGCCCATCAAGGGGCCGGGCTCCGTGGAGATCGTCGCGACGATGGCGCTGTTGGCGATGTCGATGACCGAAATGGTATCTGAACGGCTGTTGAACACGTAGCACCGCTCCCCGGTCCGGCTGACCAGGAGCCGGCGGGGCCCCTCTCCCACCGGGACCCTGTTGAGTTCGATCGCCGAGGCAGGATCGATGATGCTGACAGTGCGGGAGCGGGCGTTCAGGCTCAGCAGGCGCTTTCCGTCGGGAGTCAGCGCCAGCTCGCGGGGCCCGTCGCCGGTCCTCAGGTTCACTCTGTTGATGAACGTTCCATCCGTGATATCGATCACCTCGATGGCGTCATCCTCCCCGAGGGAGAGATATGCCAGCCGGCCCTTCTGGTCCAGGGCAATGGCCTCGGGCACCCTGCCCGTGGCGATGATCGCCGCGACCTGTCCTGCCTTTTTGTCGAAGACGGTGACGGTGTTGTCGCCCCCGTTAACAGTGAACCCCGCCAGGCCGCTCACCGGCATGCCGGGGATGAAGAGGGAGAACTGCGGAGTGAAGCTGAATCCCTTTTGGACGGACCCCTCGTACCGGAACGACAGAGACAGGACAACAACCTTCTTGCGGCCGATTTCAAAGGAGAGGGGGATCCTCACCGGCGCTTCGGGTACGAGAAGGGCCGCCTCTCCTTCCTCACCCCGGAGCGCGGCTTTTACGACCCCGTACGATAGTCCGCTATACTGCCCCGGAGGCACGCGGCCCGCGGCAAGAAACCGTTGTCTTCGCACGTCGTTGCCCTGGATATCGGACATGGCAAGGAGGAGGGGAAATTCCGTGCCGTCGCCGGCCACGAGGGAGAGACGGTCGATCGTGAACTTCAAATTCGCCGCCGCCTGGGGAAGAGGCTCAAGGTATACGGAAACTTCGCCCTCATCCTCGAGCAATGGCTTTACCGTTGACGGAAGCGCAGCGCAGCCTGATGTCAGCAGAGAAGCAAACACGATGATTATGAGCGCTTTCACTATTGCTTTCCCCTAATCTGAATGTGCCGGAACAAAATTCGTTGAACGGCCAAGGCGTCCCCGATGGAATCATTCGAGGACAGGCTCAGGTCGCAAAGGTTTTAAAAAAAAACTTAGGAATAACGAGGATCTTGCAAAAGTCTAAACAACATCAATCTGTCATTTCGACCAACGGGAGAAATCTTTGTTTCTATTACAGTTAAAGATTCCTCACTTTGTTCGGAGTGACACGAAAGGGGACTTGTGCAAGAGGCGCTAACTATAAAGATTTTCCTTGCGTCCTGGCCCGCGTCTTCGCGGAAACATGTTTAAAGAGCACATCGAAAAAACAATAAACCATGATCACATGCCCCTGTAGTTTCCGTTATGGCATTTATTGCAGAGGGCGTCCTGGTTCAGGGCGAATTTTCCCGCGGGTTTGTCATAATACGGCCGCGTTGCTTCGGCTTCCGTTCGTCCCTGCCCGTAGGGCTGATACGCTTGTCCCTCCTGAGAATAATATCCGTTATAAACGATGTAGTCGGTCCCGGTGTTCCACTTCGTCATGTGGTCCCACCCTGATGCGTGCGCCCGGTGGCAGGTAAGACACATCACCTGGGAGGTCGTTCCGTTGGGACCGACGAGCACCGAATCATCGGTCTTTGCATGGGCCTTGAGGGTTGAATAGTCCGTTGTTCCCTCTTCGAAGGGAACGAGCGAAAGATAGGAAGTTGCCCACGATCCCGAGAGATCGCCGGTCTTGACATATTTGGCGTAGTTGTCCGCCTTCACGGCGCCGAGCTTTGCCGTGGAGCCCGCGATGTGGTGGCCCGTCATTCCTCCGCCTTGCATGTTGGGGTGGCAGTTTATGCACCACTCCGACATCCCGGCCCCATAAGCAACGCGGGTCTGCGTTGCTGCCTCCGACCGGTTGGGCTGGTCCGGCGCCACGGCGGCGGGCGGGTCGTTCACAAAGGCCAGACCGCCGATCAGTGACTTGGGCCGATAGTTCTGTCCGCCCAGCATCCGGTAAACACCGACTGACATGCCGCTGTCGGGATCGCGGCTGGAAGCGAAGGAGCCTGAATCGGCGATAGGACGCCCTGTCGTCGTTATTGAGCCGTCCAGATTCCGCCGGTATTTTCCATGGGGATCATGGCAGCTGATGCAGCCAAGGCTATTCGCGGGATAGGTGCCGCCCGGGGCAGTGGTATTTGTGCTGTCGGCATCGTACATATAATCAGCTGCCACGATATTGTGCCCGTGCCGCTCTCCATAGCTATAGGCCGTGGCTGAAGTTGGGTTTGAAACCCACGAGAATGTCTTATTAAGCCATCCGAAATCTCCAGCCGGAGTGAGCTGCTTCGGGGGTATGCCCGGCAGGAGTTCATTGACCGGCGTGCTGACATGGTACGTCGTGGGGCCGGGATCTCCCGCGTGCTCGTGGCAGGACAGGCAGGTGGAGCTGGGGTCCTGCTGTCTCAGGAGATAGGCGGGCGCAAGCGGATTGATCTGCATGCCGTCGACGGAGTTATGCATACTGTGACAACCTTCGCACGGACCGACGCCTCCCGCGTGAAAAGCGGCTGAGCCGCCTTCCATTGCGATAACAAAGGCCATAGGCAGCAAACTCGCCAAGATAATCTTGAGAATTTTCATATAATAATTTCAAAGACACTGATATGCAGCTGGTTGGATATCCCGTCAGCAATCTCTCATAACTTAACGATAGGTGAATATATTATCACAAACATACCCTAAATTACAATATTTTACTCTATCGCTGCTAAACAGGGATCGTGATCAATCGGGCTGATAACGTGAAAACCATATCCATAGTGGTGATCGATCGAACAGCAGGTGTCCTCATCGGTTTGGTACTTATCCGGGGAACAGCTTCCATGACATTATCCATCGATCACTCCTATCGTTCTCAACGCTCAATGCGGTTTGTCTCAGTGCGGGGTGGGTTTCAGCTAAAAATCCGGAAGCCTCAAGAGACAAGAGAGGGTCTGGACTCCTGCTTATGCCTCGGAACAGCTAATAAAGGTTAATTACGACTCTTCCCTCCTCCTGACAACCATCTCAGTACTGAATATGATAATTTTTAGAAGAAGAAGGGCTGGATTTCTCCAGCCCTTCTTTGAGAACACACCATCATGTTGAAACTAACTGCGTATTAGTCTTTCGCGTGGCACTTGTTGCAGAACACGCGGGCGTTCGGCCCGAATGCTGTGGCCGGACGGCCATAGTATGCATTTGTCTGCTGCGCTACGCTGTAGCCAGTGCCCTTGCCGTTGACTGAGTCGTAGATCGCGGCGTTGGTGGAGTCTGCTGCGGTCATGAACTCGTTGCTGTAGGCGAAACGGAGCATGCTCTCGAAGGCCGTCGCATGTGCGCGGTGACAGGAGAGGCAGGTTACGTTGTCGCCCGTGGTTGCAACTCTGGTCGTGGTGTTTGTAGCCGCTGACTTGAGGACTGTACGATCATTGGTGTCTGTTGCAAACGGCGCCAGGGTGCTGAACGCATTCCCTGTGTTGGTCATGATGCCCGAGGAGACATAGGCGTTGTAGTTGGCCACGATGTCCGCGGTCAGCTTGGCGCCGTTGCCGGCCGGGTGACGAAGGCCTGCCATGCCGGAGGTATAGGTGCCCTGGAGCATGCCGGTGTGGCAGTTTGCGCACCACTCAGCTACGTTCTTACCATAGGCGATACCGGTCTGGCTGGTTGCTTCTGAACGGTTGTAGGTCGAGGCAACAACGACATCCATCGGATCGACCGTGAAGGCCGGTGTCCCGGAGAGGGCAAGGGACTTCGGCAGATAGCCATTGCCGCCGAGGATACGGTATGCGCCGACTGCGGCAACGCCCGCGATCGGGTCTTTGCTGCTGGTGTAGGAGCCGCTGTTGAAGATCGGGAGACCCGTGGTGGCATAGGCGCCCGTTGCGTCGCGGCGATAGCGGCCATGAGGATCATGGCAGGAGGAGCAGGCCAGGTTGCCGGCCGGATAAGTGCCGCCCGGCGCTACGGTAAGGTCGGGGTCTGCAGCATAGCCATAGTCAGCGGCTACGATGCTGTGGCCCTTGTGATCGCCGACCTGGGTATTGGTGTTGCCGCGAACAATGAAGCTCATGGTCTTCTTGAGCCAGGCGAAGTCGCCGCCCGGGGTCATTTCGACCGGTACGGTGCTGTCATAGGCGGTGATGCCGTTCGTGGAGATGTGGTAGCTGGTGGCTACTGTATCAGCCGCGTTGTGGCAGTTGAGGCAGGTGCCGCCCTGGTCATTGGCCTTCAAGAGATAGGGGCCCGTGCCCTGTGCAAAGGTGCGGCCGGTGACGTTGGTCGTACCCTCGAAGCTGTTGTGCATCGAATGGCAGCCTTCGCACTCTGCGACGCCGCCGCTATGGAACGCGAAGCTTGTTCCGCTGAGTCCGCATATGATCGCGATTGCTGCGACCATGATAATACTAAATTTGATCTTCATTAGTGTATTCCTCCAAAAAATTTTTAATTTTTTCTTCCGGCAAACCGGCCATCCTGCTTATCAGGACCCGTGTCTTTGTGTCCCCACCTTACGATGGGTTTACCTTTTTCGGAGGACTTCATGTGCTGATTACTTTATCAGCTGTACCAAACAACCTGTTTTCCACTTCTTGTTGCATTTTGTTCTCATCTGACTTCGCTACAGCTGTTTCTACTACTTGGATTGTTACGACACCTCCTTTTCTTTTTATTTAAATCCTATTTTCTTTGATAACCGGGTTCTTGATGCACAAGTGACTTTTCTGTATTTGCTCTTATGTATTGCAACCGGCATGCCACTTAATTGCTTTCAAAAAACAATTATTTAACAATATGTTGGCACTTAAAAACGTAGTTATAGAATCTATGCTTAGCGATAAGACCGATTCAGCATGGTGATTCCACCATGTAACTGTTTATGCAATCAGTAATAACGGGAGCATGCTGCAGAAGGCGCAAAAATCACGGAGGAAAAACAAGCCGGGGTTTAATTGCTCTTTTTCTTGGGATCGGACTTTAAAGAAGTTGCGATAAAACATGCCGCGGTGAAAAGCTCTTTATAGGTTGACGGAGGGGATGAACTTCTCTCTCTGGAAGGAACAAATGGGGGCAACCTGCATTACTTACTGCCGCTGTCGTTCTTACCTTTTCTCGCGCTTCCTTTCGCTTGTTCTCCTCCGGAGACACATCATAACTCGGAGAACTGATACACATTTACGCCTCTGTTCCTGAGTTGAGACACATGGACCCTGTTTTTGGCGTCCACAGCCATGTACAGGGGCCCGACAATATTGTGCGGCCGGTAGCCGCGAATGCCGAACTCCGTCAGGAACCGGAAGTCCTTGTCAAAGACGAGGATAGTGCACCTGAGGATGTCGGATACGAGCAGGTATTTGCCCGTTGCATCAACAACGACGTCGCCCGGTACGCCGAACTTCCCCGGCGAGCTCCCGCGCCTGCCGAAGGCCTGCATCTTTCCATCGAGGGATACCCGGTAGACCCTGGCGACGATGGAGCTGGTGAAGAGCATGCTCCCTTCAGCGTCCACGTTGAAACCGGTCATGCCGCTGTCCTCCTTCTCTCTTTCCAGCTCCCTCTCATCTGCGCCCTCTTCCTTCAGCTCTTTCTCGATGATCCAGGCCAAATTATATCCCTTCTGGAAAACGCCCGCATCGTCCGTCACGATCACCTTCATATTATTTGTGTTGGCGAGATAGAGGGATGTCCCATGGATCACAATCCGGTTGGCGCTGAAGTCGGCATATTCAGCGGGAAGGTTCTTCAGTTCGATCGTCGCTATCGGTTCTCCGCGGAAGTTGCATCGAATGAGCTCCACGCGACCGGACCGGGAACTCAGAGCGAGGATATCCCCGTTGCTTCGCACGGCGACATCGCTGACCAGGCCGAGATCTCCCGATTCATTAAAGGCGTACACCTCCATACCGGTCCCGTTGAAGATACTTACTTTCTTCGAGGAAACAACATAGACCTCATCGTTCGCTGTATCGACACTCAATTTTACCCAGGAGAAGGGGACGATGCCCATGGAGTTCGACAGGGTATAGAGGTAGGTAGCCGAAACCTGAGTTTCCCCGGCGATACTGGTCCCACCTGACATCGCCGCGAGTACGATGAATGCCAGGATCAGGGTTTTGAGTGCTCTCTTTTTTATGATCATAATCTATTTGTTTTTTTGAACAAGCGCTTGTTTCTTGTTTGATGTTACTGCAACCGCCATGCTACGAATATTATTTTAATAAAAGGCTTGTTTAACAACAAATTGCTACTTTAAGCCATTGCTCATTTAATATTATTTCGTCATAAGGCCATAACAGTCTGGGGATTTCACCACATCCGGTTACTCAAGCAGACCCGAAAGCAGTAATGACACGGACACATCAAACCTCTGAATAAAGTCAAAAACGCATCCGTGACATTCCGTGGCCTTCTCCGTGGTATTTGCTTAGGTTACTTATTCTTAGTAACTCCAATACGCAAATGTGCCGCCCTTTGTGCAGCAACAGGCGTATATTCATTATAGCGCAGGCTGACATAGTTGAGGAACAATTCATATTGCTGCAGGGCCTCTTGGGGCCGCCGCTGCTTTTCATAAATTTTTCCCAGATTGAAATGCGCCATGCACTTGTCCGGGTCGCTCCTGCCGGGAGGCGCGGCTAATGCTGACAGGTAAAACTGCTCGGCCTTCCGCAGGTCACCCGTCATTGCCGCATAGGTCCCCATCTGCATAAGCGCATCCGCGTGGCGGGGGTCCAGGCTCAGCGCTGCTTCCCATTCCCGGCGTGCCGCCTCGCTATCGTTTTTATCCTGCAAAAGGGCAGTGCCGAGATTGAAGCGGGCCTCAGCTGAGGCGGGGTCGTTCTTTACTCCGCTCGCAAACAGGGTGTAATCATTCATCCAGTCACGGTTCCGCTGGAAGGCCATTGCGGCGCACAGCAGCAACAGAAGGACCGCAACGGGCTTTACAGCCTTTTTAAGACTGCCTTCAGCCTGAAGACGTTCAAAGCACGCGCCCGCAATAATGAAGAACCCGATCGCAGGCATGTACAGAAATCGCTCGGTAAATGCCTCGCTCGGGATCGGAACAATATTGGATATCGGCGCATAATTGACCACGCACCAAACCAGGCCGAACAGGGCTGCTTGATTGCGCCGGCGCGCCACCAGCCAGAGCCAGACCGCAATGAAAAGCGCTATCCATATTGCGAGATGCGTCGCGAAACCTCCCTTTAACGCTGTATGAAAAATTGTCAGGTCAATCGGGAACAACAGCAGTCCGATATATTGGGGAATGATGTGATAATTCATCGCGAGACGGCTGAAGAGATTTCCGCCGGTGATGTCGGTCCCGAACATGCCCTGCAGAGAATAGAAACGCATCGCGAAATAAACAACCACCGCGGCCAGATACGGGACCAGAGAGATCAACCGGTCCCGCAGCTTTTTCCCGACAAACCAGGGAGACGGGGAGAACGTGTAAACGGCGATTACTACAAGCAGCATGAACGCGGTCTCCTTGCTGAGAAGTCCGAGAAAGAACAGAAACGCCGAAAGGAAAGGCAGGCGTACGCCCTTCTCGCGGGCCTTCATGAAGGCGAGCAGCGACGCAAGGCTGAAGCATCCCGCCAGGAGCGTGTTCCGTGCTGAAATGAAATTGATCGCTTCGCTGTTGGCGGGATGCACCGCGAACAGCAGCGCCGCGAACAGAGCGGCGTAGTTGTCAGCCAGCAGACGGGAGGCGACCAGATACAGCAGGACCGCACTCAGCGCGTGGATGATGATGTTGATTGCGTGAAACCAGGCGGGATTGAGGCCGAACAACTGGTAGTCGATCAGGTAGCTTGCGCGGTTCAGGGGACGGTAATAGGGTTTAATGACATCGGGAGAAAAGAGCACATCGCCGATGCCGCTCAAATGGCGGGTTGCGGGATTACCCGCGATAATTAGTTCATCGTCCAGGACGAAGCCATTGGAAAGGCTGTTGGCATAGATACCACCGGCGACCAATAGGATTACCAGAACAGATAACAGCGTACGCTTCTGTGAGATACGTACATTAACCGAGGTATTCATTATCATTTGTCCCCTGATGAATTGCGCACGATGTTTCTATTATGATCGTTTTCTTCTCAACTCAAAAACCGACGCTGCAATAAGCGCGATAGCGCCAAGCAAGCTGATGAGCCATCCTATCCGCACCTCCGGTGGATCATACTTCATCTCGAGCACATGATGGCCCGCAGGCCATGGCATGGCGCGAACGATGAAATCAGCGCGCCATATCGGCACGTCTTTCCCGTCGATGGTTGCCCTCCAGCCGGGCCAATACGAGTCGTTGACAACAAGAATGCCGTTGGCGCGGGACGTGGCCTCGATCCTTAAAGCGTCGCTGCTTCGCACAATATCAAGAACCTGTCCTGCGGCTAACTCGTTCGATTGCGGCGCATCTTCGAGAACTACTGTTGATCCCCCGCGCTCCAGCGTTTCAACGAGGGTATTGAGTGCCTCCTTTTCACCTCGGGCGATCACCATCTGCTCCGCAAAAAACGTCCAGGGACGATGAGGCACCTTCCATCCCGAAAAACCCCATTCATTGTTGTTTAATACCTTCACCCCTCCCGCGCTCGCTGCATTTGCAACTGCGGTTTCATCCTCAAAATAAGGATTCTTGATCATCATGTGCGTGACTGCATAACGCCGCAAGGCAAGAACGGACTGAACCCCGAACTCTTTAGATAACGTGCGGAGGAGCAATTCGAAACGCCGGGGTCGTAAGCCGGTATAGGTGTCCAGCTGATCAATGTGTGACGGAACATTATAGGAAGGCACTCCCATGTGCGACTGAACGCCGATCTGGGCATCGAATTGATTGAGTTCTGCCGGGTAAAGATAGTTTCTTTCGAGCGGTGTTGCTATTCTTGGGAGTTCTCCGGTATTTGCAATCTGTGACAAGGGATGATCATCACGGACAGCGCGCTCCCCGGTGTGCATCGCAAACGGAGCGGCAAGCGACAATTGTAAAAAAACCAGCCCGGCAGCTGCCGCAGGGAAGTGAACCCGTACGTGATGCCAACGACGGGCGGCGGCAATAAGGCATGTGATCGCGAGGAGCATCAGAGCGGCATGCACAAGCCCGGTTGCAAGATTATGTCGAAGAGAGGGAGCCGCATCACGCGCAGCGGTCTCCAGGAAGAATAGCTCGAAGCCCTGCCAATTCGCTATGAATATGGATAAGAGCAGGCACGCAATACCTGCAGCGCCCGCAAGAACTGCCCGAAACCGCGAAGGTTGGTTTGATAACCGATCTGCGCCGAACGCGGCAAGGATCGAAAGACAAAGCGTCAGAGGCCCAACCAACTTTTCCGAGTAACGAAATTTACCCCAGATCGGAATGTAATGCAGAAGCTGTTCGGCCCCGGCATTGGTCCCGAGCGCAAGCCACAAAAGTATGAGCGAGGCAATGCCGAATATTCGGGTTACGCGTGAATGTGAGAGGCCCGCTGCGGCCAATACCAGAATGCCCGCCCCTACAAAGACACTTGGAACAAAGGGCATTTCGAACCCGGACCGGACAAGTCCGCCGAGCCACATGAATACAGACCATTTTTCCAATCCTATACCGGGACTGCCAAAAAAACCCGGAACGATAAATTCGACGATTCTCCAGGGCGCAAGCGCCCATTGCATGCGGTCAAGGGGGTCAAGTTCAATGGCACGAGACGCTTCGCGGAAATATGCCATTGTTGGTATCAACTGGATCCCGGCGAGCGCGGTTCCGATCGCAATACCGAGTAATGCGTAGATGAGACCCCGCCGCCCGCCCGCCTCAATCGCCAAAGCAATGCCGAGTATAATGGCTATAATCGACCACTCGGGGTCTCCGGCAAAATGGAGGACAGCAATGGCGGACGCCGCAGCAACAATCCCGAAGCGCCGATTTTCTCCTGCCATGCGCAATCCGATGAGAGCCCACGGGGCGCTGGCGGCCGCGCACAGATACTGGATGATCGAGCCCATGCCCAGCACGTATCCCGAGAGTCCGTAGCCGAAGCCTGTAATGGCGGCCGCTCCCCATGAAGCGCCGAGAATGCGTGCCAGCAGCGCGCTCCCCAGGGCAGCAAGCATGATGTAGATAAGAATAAAAACATCCATGCCGGCTTGAGGAAACAGGAAGGCCCCCATCACTGATATTGGATGAAGGACGCCATGCATCATTTGCGCGAAAAGCGGGATGCCGAGAGCTTCATGGGGGTTCCACAGCGGCAGTTGAAAATTTCTCAACGCTTCCACAATGAGAGGCCGGATAGGCTGAAACAGTTTCGAAGTATCACGCCAAACCAGCGTGTGGCCCGATGCGAGAGACAGTGCCGCGGGCAGGAGTGTCCCGACAGCTATGGCTGAAACCCATATGAAGGAAAGCTTGTGCTTCTGAATTGCCGGCAACAACTTGTGAAACAAGAGAAGACTTTTCTGTTTATATAATTTATCCATTTTGTACTGTTCGTATTCCCCGGTGAATTAATTGCTGTTATTGACTTGCAGAATGTTCCTTCCAGAGCAGAAAGTCTTGATCTGCCTTATCGACCTGTCCCGTTTTCTGAAACACCACCCCCCGATTGTAATAGGCATCAGGATCTCCCGGATTCAGAGTGATGGCCCGGTCCAGGTCCGCGAGCGCGGCATCGAGCCTTCCTGCCTTGTTGAAGAACAATCCCCGGTTGTAATAGGCATCGGCATTGTTTGGATCGAGGGCTATCGCCTTATCGAAATCCGCACGCGCTTTGTCCACCTGCCCCGCCCTGTCATACGTCAGACCTCTGTTCATGTACGCCTGGCTGCGCGATGGATCGATCGAGATCGCCGCAGTGTAATCCGCAAGTGCCTTGTCAAACTGTTCCCGTTTTGCATACAACGCGCCCCGGCTATTATAGGCATCATAATACGACGGTTTCAGCGCAATCGCCTCGCTGTAGTCGGCCAGCGCCTGAGAAACGAGGTTCAATTTCGAGAACAGGATGCCCCGGTTGTAGAATGCCTTATAATCGGACGGTTTTCGGGAAATCGCCTCTGTGAAATCCCTGATCGCCTTGTCCAACTGACCACGCTTCGCGAAGGCCTCCCCCCGGTTCACATAGGCGATATTCGCATCAGGCTCTTTTTCCAGTTCATAGCTCCAGAAGGTTACGCTGTCATGCCATATCCGGGTCTGCTGTATTGTAGCATAAGACAGAAGACCGAATATAAGCAGGACTCCGGCGTTCAACAAGCGTTGTCTGCTCACTCCCCATCGTTCCTGGATTTTGGCCGAGGTCCAGGCCGCGATTGAACCAATGATCAGGAACGGTCCGAGGCTGGGCAGATACGTATACCGGTCCGCCATGGCCTGCGCCCCCACCTGGACAATGCCGAGCGCGGGGAGCAGGGTCACGACATAATATCCCCATGCCGAGAGCCAGGAGCGATTTCTTTTTGCAATGATCACGCAGGCCGCCGTGATCGCGATCATCAGGGCAAGCGTTGAAAGATACGCGAACGAGGCGGGCGATACATCCTTCGGATAGGGGTAGAAGGGGATCAGATCCATTGGCACGATCATCTTCCCCAAATACAGGATAAGGGATTTTGCCGCAACGAGCATTCGGATGGACAAGGGGACGACCTCAGTTGATGCCATGGCCCCTTCCGTCCTCTGTGCAAGAATAGTCAGGACCGATGACGCAATACTGAGCAAGATAAAGGGAAGTTTCTCGACAAAAGAGACCCCTGCTGTTCTGAGAGACCGGATCCTGCTGAACGGATGCCAGTCCAGGATCAGCAGCACCACGGGAAGGCTCACCGCCATGGGCTTGCTCATCAGTGCAAGGACGAAAAACCCGAGAGTGAGCATATAGGTCTTATACGTCTTAGAGGACACATAGTGCGCATACCAGATGATACTCAGCAGAAAAAATAATGCGCACAACAGGTCCTTCCGCTCCGCGACCCAGGCCACGGATTCCACATGCACGGGATGGATGCCGAACAACAGTCCCGTCGCTCCCGCCGCTATCAGGATCGTCCGGTTGTTCAGGAATGAGGCGGCACCATTCTGTGCTGACCGCTCCCTCATAAAATCGAGCAGCTTCAGGGCCAGCACAACAACGAAAGCGGTGTTGACTGCATGCAGGATGATGTTCGTCAGGTGATGCCCCAGGGGATTCAGTCCCCAGATTGCGTAGTCAAGGGCATGGGATATCCAGGTGAGAGGGTGCCAGTTGCCTATATGGAAACCAAGGAACGCCCATCGAAAAAACGCCGCATCGAATGAACGAATATCGGGGTTTTCGACAATATACCGCATATCATCCCAGTTCACGAATTCATTGCGAAGGGCCGGAAGATAGACGATAAACGTCAGCAGGGCTGTCGCAGCAGCAAGAGAATATTTAACGAGCCGGGTTCGTTGCACCCTTAACCTCCAGAATCTTGAGCAAACGATGGGACAGTATAACTGAATAAACCGGACTGCAAGGCGTCATGCTTTGATCTCTCAACGTTCATGCGAAAGGGTTCATCGCGTTCGCTTGTCAGCCTGACCGGTCTTTTCCAAGGCTTGATCGAGAAAATAATGGGCTTCATAATAATACGGGTCCAGTGAAATTGTTTTTCTGTAGTCAGCGATCGCCTTGTCAAGCTCGCCCATTTTATCATACGTTGATCCGCGGTTATAGTAGGCCTTTGCATATTCCGGATCCATGCCAATGGCGCGATCGAAGTCCGCAATCGCCTTGTCAAACACACCGGCTTTGTAGAATACCATACCGCGATTATTATAGGCCAGGGGGATCTTTCCGGGCTCCTTCTCGATGACATATGTCCAGAGGCTGAGACTGTCCTTCCATACGGCAGTTTGCCTGGCGGTCAGATAGGACAGGGAAAAAACCAAAAGAAGGGCAATGATGATGCCGACTCCCCTGATAAACAGTCCCCGTCGTTCTTCCCTGAGCGCCTTTTCAGAGATCCATGCCGCGCCTGCGCCCGCAAGCAGGAAGGGGCCAAGGCTGGGCAAATACGCATACCGGTCCGCCATGGGCTGGTTCCCTACCTGGATGATGCCGAGGACGGGTATGAGCGTTATCACATAGAAGCCCCAGACGGACAGCCAGCTTTTCCGTTTCCGCGCAAGGACCGCGCAGATCGCTGTAGTACCCATCACCAGAAGAAGCGTTGATACATACTTGAACGAGAACAGGGACACGTCCTTTGGATAGATATACAAAGGCATGAGATTCAGGGGCAGCAGCATCTTCTGTATATACACAACGAGGGACTGGCCTGCTACCAACAGGCGGGTTGATAATGGCACAAATTCCAGGGATGCCATGGAATTTCCCTCTCTTTGCGCCAGAATCGTGAGCAGGGAGGCAAGCAGACTCAAAAAAATAAAGGGAAGTTTCTCGACAATGGATGCCCATGCCGTTCTTAGAGACCGGATCCTGCTGAACGGATGCCAGTCCAGGATCAGCAGCACCACGGGAAGGCTCACCGCCATGGGCTTGCTCATCAGCGCAAGGACAAAGAACCCAAGAGTGAGCATATAGGTCTTATACGTCTTATAGGACACATAGTTCGCATAACTGATGACGCTCATCAGGAAGAACAGGGCGCACAACAGGTCCTTCCGCTCCGACACCCAGGCCACGGATTCCACATGTACGGGATGGATGCCGAACAGCAGACCCGTCGCTCCCGCGGCGATCAGGATCGTCCGGTTGTTCAGGAACGAGGCGGCACCATTCCGTGCTGACCGCTCCCTCACGAACTCAAGCAGCTTCAGGGCCAGGAGTACGACAAGGGCGGTGTTGACGGCATGAAGGATGATGTTCGTCAAATGATGCCCCAGGGGATTCAGCCCCCAGAGGGCGTAGTCAAGGGCATGGGATATCCAGGTGAGGGGGTGCCAGTTGCTTACGTGGAACTCAAGGAAGGCCCATCGAAAGAAACCCGCATCGAGCGACCGGATATTCGGGTTCTCGAAGATGTAGAGGTTGTCGTCCCAGTACACGAACTCATTGTGAAGGGCCGGGAGATAGACAATGAATGTTATTAGTGCTATCGATGCTGCAAGATAGTATTTACCGAGCCGGGGTCTTTGCACCGTCAACCTCCGCCATAGAATTCACCTGGAGCACAAAGAGAAGCCGATTCACCGGTAAGAAAAAGCTCCAGTTTATTTTAGTTCTCTGTGCCTTTTACGGCAAAATATTCTTTTCATCCTGAGAAGAATTTGATTCCTCGGTTACTAAAAAGCATTGGGTAGCGTTCTTCATCGCCCCCTTCCGGGGTATGATGCGCTATTGGGGATTCATGCCTTGCATCAACTGATGCAGTGCGCCGCACGCTCTTTCGTTCCCGAAATCGCATGCTTTCCGAACGTCCGATAAAGCAAGTTCGTTATTACCGATTCTCCGATAGAGCATCCCGCGATTGTAATAGGCGACGGCATCGTCCTGCCCCAGGAGAATCGCCCGGTTAAAGTCTTCCAATGCCCTGTCATACTGCCCAATAAGGGTAAAGGCAACGCCGCGGTTCAGGTAGGCGTTAAAATGACGCGGATTGATCGCGATCGAATCGCTGTAATCCGCAATGGCCTCCTCAAGCCGTCCTGTCTTTGCGTAGGTCAATCCGCGATTATTATACGCTTCAAAATAAGACGGCTGCAAGGCGATTGCCCTGGTATAATCCGCAATGGCCTCATCGAGCCGGCCCATCTTCTCAAGGAGAACGCCTCGATTTCGAAACGCTTCGTGAGAAGACGGGTTCAAGGCAATGGCTTTCTCAACGGCCTCCTGTGCCCTGTCGAATCGGCCCATTTGTTCAAAGACCGCCCCAAGAGAAATGTACGCTTTATCGTCCGTTGGGTCCAGGTCAATGGCTGTTTCATAATCCGCAACGGCTTTGTCAAGCAGCCCTGACTTTTGAAAAGCGGCGCCTCGATTCACATACGCCATGGGGATCTTTTCGCTTCCCTTCTCGATCACGAACGTCCATAGGCTGGAACTGTCCCGCCATACAATTATTTGCCTGACGGTCAGATAGGACAGGGAAGCAGCGAGGAGCAGGGCAACGGAGACGCTCAATCCCTTGATGATCCATCTCTGTTTTTCCCCTGTGGAAACTATTGCCGCAATCCACCCCGCACCGAGACCCGCGATCAGGAACAATCCCAGGCTGGGCAGATAGGCATAGCGGTCAGCCATGGATTGTCCCCCGACCTGGACAATGCCGAGCACGGGAATGAGCGTAACAACGTAGTATCCCCAGGCCGTGAGCCACAACTTCCGTTTCCTCGCCAGGACCACGCATGCTGCAGTCACCCCGATCACAAGTCCGATCGCTGAAAGATATTCGAAGGAGAACAGCGACACCTCCCGGGGATAGGGATAAAAGGGAACCAGGTTCAGCGGCAGCAGCATCTTCCCAAGGTACGCAACAAGTGCTTTTGCCGCGACCAACGCTCGTTCGGACAATGGTACAAAGTCCAGCGTTTGGAAAGCCTTGCCGGCGCTCTGCGCTGCAATGGTGATTATCGATGAAACAATACTCAAGATGATAAAGGGGAGCTTCTCGACAATCGATGGCCATGCTGTTCTCAGGGACCATATCCTGCCGAAAGGATGCCAGTCCAGAATCAGCAGCACCACGGGAAGGGTCACCGCCATGGGCTTGCTCATAAGCGCAAGGATAAAAAACCCAAGGCTAAGCAGAAAATGCCTGTTGGTGAATACCTTCTTTAGACTCGCCTTAGAGTTTCCGCCTTCTGCCCCCTGACCCCTGACCCCTAACCCCTGATCTCTGGCATATTTCACATATGCTATGACGCTCAGCAGAAAGAACAGGGCGCATAGCAGGTCTTTCCGCTCCGATACCCAGGCCACGGACTCCACATGTACGGGATGGATGCCGAACAACAGACCCGTTGTTCCCGCGGCGATCAGGATCGTCCAATCGTTCAGGAACGAGGCGGCACCATTCTGTGCTGATCGCTCTCTTATAACATCGAGCAGCTTCAGAGCCAGCACAACAACCAGGGCGGTGTTGATTGCGTGAAGAACGATATTCGTCAAATGATGCCCCAGGGGATTCAGCCCCCAGAGGGCGTAGTCAATGGCGTGGGATATCCAGGTGAGGGGATGCCAGTTGCTTATGTGGAAGTCAAGGAAGGCCCATCGAAAGAACACAGCATCAAGTGACCGGATATTCGGGTTCTCGAAAATATAGCGGTTGTCGTCCCAGTACACGAACTCATTGCTAAGGGCGGGGAGATAGACAATGAATGTTAAAAGGGCGACAGAAACCGATAGCAAGTATTTGTATTTAACGGTAACCGATTTTTTCACGTTCAACCTCGATGATTTAAAAACCACAAGACTGTATTCATCGCGCTCTCCCCCAAAGAGAGCGGGATGTCAATACCCTGCGCCGCGGCAGCCTACATGATTCAGCGGCAACTTAGGATATCACGCGGAGGACGCAGAGAGCTTCCTGGAGTACAACTGGTTAAACTTTTTTCTGCCCCTTGCACCTGCGTCCTCTCGAAGGTGAGTTGTTTAAGTCAAAACGAGAAGGGTCACCTGTCATTCTGAACACGGTTAAGCAGTGCCTCAAGCTTGATTGCGAGCTCGGGACTGACTGATGCAAGTCGTTCTTTAGTCTTTTGTGCTTCCTCCCACCGTTGCTGCATAGCGAACGCTAGTGCCAAATTATACAAAATATAGCCGTCATTAGGCCTCATACGCGCGGCTTTTTCGAAAGACGCCTGCGCTTCTTCCACACGTCCGACGGTCATATAGCTGATGCCCAAATTCATCCAGGTATGTGCTTCTAACGGGAGCAGTCGAACAGACTCTTCCAGCAAGGGTATGGCCTTGTCAGGTCGTTGTGCATCCTGCCAGGCCGTACCCAGGTTGCGTAAAGCGGGGGCATTGTCAGGCGTTATGGCAAGCGCATGCTCGAAGAGCGTAAAGCTGTTTTGCCAGACGCCTACCTGCCGGAAACTGACGAACGACATTCCCAACAGCAGAATCACTGATACTCCTGCAATCCAGATTCTCGGGATTTGTTGAGATAGAAGGTCAGCAACCAACCAGACCAATGCGAAAAATGGACCTATGAGGGGCACATACGTGTACCGGTCAGCCATTCCTTGTAACCCTACCTGAACCAAACCTATAACCGGCAAAACCGTTACCAGATACCAGGCCCAGCCAATTGCCAGGTATGGCCGCGGCCGCCATTGCCATATAACGAGAGCGGTTATGAACATGAGGAGTATTGCGGATGCAGATACGGCAGCCCAAGGCATTCCCTGTGGCGTTAGGGCAGGATGAGGATACAGTACAGAGAGATCCACGGGCCATATCATCTTCATTAAATAGAGCCCTGCGGCTAACACAGCGTTGCCAATGCGCTCACTTATGGATATAACCTGTAAATTTCCGACAGCCCCGCTTCTGTCCTGAGACAACAACGTGATCAAAACCGATGCAATCGATAAAAACAACAACGGTACTTTTTCCAATAAGATCGTTCGAAGCGATGTCATGGATAATCCTGCTGGATTAACACGACAGAGCGGCCAGAAGTCCATCAGGAGCAAGGTCACCGGCAGTGTCATAACCATTGGCTTAGACATCAGTCCAAGAACAAAGATCATGGCAACAACAATATATTGCCTTGTGCTTGGAAACCGCGCATAGCGCACCCAGGCGTTCAAAGCAAGAAGCCAAAAAAACGTACTGAGTACATCTTTACGCTCTGCAATCCATGCCACTGACTCGACATGGAGAGGATGCACAGCGAAGAGTGCGGCTACCATTGCACTGCGAAGCGGTCGACCTGTTGCGGATTTCAGCAACAGGAAAAGCAATAACGTGTTGAAGGTATGGATGGCGACGTTTACCAGGTGAAGCGCATGCGGGTTTACACCAAAGAGTTGTACGTCGAGCATGTAGGAGAGCAAGGTGAGAGGGTGCCATAACCCTAATACGAAAGCCTTGAATGCCCAAACGATACTGTTCCAGGTAAGGCCGGCTTTTACATGGTCGTTCAGGTAGACGTATCGCCCGTCATCAAAATTGACAAAATCCAGCCGTCCCGCGTGTATATAGGTCACAACTGTTAAGGCTATCAAGCCAACTGCAATCCAACAGGACTGCAGTCTGCCTTTACCAGCGACTGCGAGCCGTACTCGCTCCTTGCTATCCATTGTGAAGCCCTTTCTCAGGGACACTATAGTTCCATTTATAAACCCTGTACTGAGTATATGAAGTAAAATATAATAGCACTACTGCTACTCAATCCGCCATACCGTATACTGGTCAACCAAAGAATCGCTCCAAACCCAAGGCCAGTATCCGGAAATGTTTGAGTAAAAACCCGCCCCGATCCTCTTATTCATGAGTCGTCCTCCGAGACGAGAATCTTCAATTCGGGCAATCTGGGTCATATTCGGGAATTGATCATTTATTTCTTCCAGCACCCTGATGCTTAGTGCGCTCGCGATACTCACGACTATTAAGTCGCCCGGTGACGGGTATGGCGGGGTCAATGTTGCAGGACGCGCGCCGGCATTCTCCGCATACCATTGGTATCCCCAGTGACCCACAAACCACACACGCTTTCCTGCGGCAACATTAGGTGCGATAAGCTCTGCAGCGGCTTGACGCCCCAGGTTTGCAAATGTTGCATCAGCACGCAGGATTGCAACGCCGAGACAAATGCCCAGCACGACCGTAACTCCAAGGATGAGCCAAGATTCTTTGCCTTTGCGTGAAGATAGCTCACGTGCAATGAGCAAGGCCGCAGCAGGTGCCGACACAACCATATATTTGGGCGGTAAATTGGCATAAAAGACGGCAGGCAGGGCAATCAAAAGCCACAGTCCAAGTGCTAACTGTATTGAATCCCGCCTACTCCATCCGTCTGCAAACAGATCCCATAACACGGCAATCCCGAGCCCGGCGATGATCGAAAGGGGCAGCGACAGATAGGTTGTATACGCAAGAGCCATGGCTGAAAGAAGAACACCGGCCGCTGCTGCACCGAGGACCAAACGATTTCGCAGCATGGTTCTCCAACGCAAGGCCGTCCAGGGTAATGCAAAAGCCATAGCAAGTACCCAGTGAATTGGCAATGCAACGGCGTTCCTGGCGAACTGTGATATTGATACGGAACTGTAGCGGATGGCCGCGCCGGCTAGATTTCCAGCACCGGGATGAGGGTCGCTTGTTATGAAGTTAACAGCGAGTGTAATGAGCAGTGCTGCAACAAGGGGCAGAAATGCTGACCATCGGTTACGCAGTGCAGCAAGCGAGAACGTTGGTCCGAGGAGAAGAATGCCGCCGACCCCAAGCAGGAGGATCTGATGGGTCCGGGTGAGAGGCGCTATTCCGAGAAAAAGCGCCGTCAACAACGCTTGTGAATATCTTCGATTCTGACTCCATGCGATGAGTCGTTCTATCCCGGCAATACCGAAAGCCATTGCAGGAACGTCTGGCATTGCTGTTCCCGCCATACCGAGTACGGCAGGCATGGCAACCAAGATGAGGCCTGACGCAGTTGGCCACGGTTTTGGAAGTCCGAACCGCTGCGCAAGGGACACGGTGGCAATAATTGCAAACCAGAGCATTGCCAACTGGGTGGCGTGTGCGAGCCACTCGGCGCCATCTGCAAGAACGGTTGGTATGAGCAGCCATGCCATGACCGGTCCTGTTGGGACAAGTTGTGACACTCTTTCCGGCTTCTCATCCCAAGTCATTTCAAAGGCGGTCGGATGAAGGGGGTCCACCAATGCGTGGCGTGCTTCAAAGAGAAAGACCGGGTCATCAATGGTGAAGGCTTTGTTGAAAAACGGAATGAGTACAAGGGCTGACAAGAGGAGTGCGGGTAGTGCGGATCGAAGAACGGAGTTTTTCATGTTTGAAGGGCTCCTGTTTTTTGCAAATTGTAACTTGCGAATGAGTTTACTAGCTTTCTCGGTTCTATTCAAGTCGACATCCATTTTACTGCACGCACTATTTGCCTGTTCAAAATACCATGGAGATGCTCACGACACGACAAATTACGCCCCTGCTTCCCGATAAAGCGCAATGCTTTACAACCGAAATTGTCTCCCAATGAACACGCTTTCTTTAAGTCAGCAACGGCGAGGTCTACTTGTCCCGCCTTAAGATAGGTAAGTCCGCGCTCGATGTACGCTTTGCTGTATTCCTCAACGTTCAATGCTATCACCGTATTATAGTCCTCGATCGCTTTTTCATACTGCCCTCTCAGTGCAAACGCCTGGCCGCGCTTGAAATAAGCAAAAAGAACGTCGTGGCCTTCCCGTTCAATAACATAGTTCCAGAGATCAACATCGTTTTTCCACCGGCCTATTTGCTGGAACGTCATAAAGGACAGGGACAGAAACACCATAAAAGCAGTAGTTGCGATCAGTCCCCGCTTCCACGATATCTCACTCTTTTCCCATACCCATGCCGCACCCAGACCCACGAGAAGGAATGGCCCCACGCTGGGCAGATAGGTGTATCTGTCCGCCATTGCCTGACCTCCCACCTGGATAATGCCGAGCACAGGCGCCAGCGTAACGCAATAATAGGACCAGACAGACAACCACAGGTGTTGCTTTTTTTTCGCTTTTACCACACAGATTATCGTTATGCCGATCACGAGAGCAACGACCCCGAAGTACTCAGGCGACAGAAACGAGACTGTCCGTGGATAGGGATAAAAAGGTATTAATTCCAAAGGCCACAGCATCTTTCCGAGATACGCGATGAGCGAATGCATTGACACGAGCAGGCGTGTTGAGAGCGGTACTATCTCCATGAGCTCCAACGCCCCTCCTGATCTCTGCGCAAAGACCGTCAGTACCGAGGAAATCAGACTCAATGCCAAAAAAGGGAGTTTCTCGACACTCGCGGCCCGGAAGGTCTTGAGAGATCGGATCCGGTTATAGGGATACCAGTCGAGGATGAGCAGGACCGCGGGAAGGGTGATTGCCATGGGTTTGCTCATCAGAGCAAGGGCAAAAAACCCGAGAGTGAGCATATAGGTCCTATACGTCTTATAGGACACATAGTTCGCATACCAGATGACGCTCAACAGAAAGAACAGGGCGCAGAGAAGGTCTTTCCGTTCAGCGACCCAGGCCACCGACTCCACATGCACGGGATGGAGACCGAACAACAAGCCCGCGACCCCCGCTGCAATCAACGCTCCTTTGTTTAAACCGTTTAAGCCGTTCAAACCGTTTGTGCGAGCTTCCACTAACTTAGTGGCAAGCACAACAACCAGGGCGGTGTTGACTGTGTGCAGAATGATATTCGTCAGGTGGTGTCCCATCGGATTCAGGCCCCAGAGAGCGTAATCGAGGGCATGGGATATCCATGTCAGGGGATGCCAGTTCATTATATGGAATTCAAGAAAAGCCCACTTGAAAAAATTTCCGTCAAATGAACGAATCTGAAGATTAGCAAAAACATAAGGTCCGTCATCCCAGTTAACGAACTCATTCCGAAGGGCCGGAAGATAGACGAGAAACGTTAAAAAGGCGACAGAAGCCGCGAGATAGCATGCGTATTTAACATTATTCGTTTTTTGCACCTTCAACCTCCACGATTCGAGAAAACAATAAGACGTTGTTTTATAGCGTTCTCGCGGGTGGTTCCGCGGCACTCCTAATGCAATCCCTGCGTCAACTTATGCAGAGCGCCGCATGCTCTCTCATCCCCGAGATTACAGGCATTCTGGAAATCCGCAGAAGCAAGCTCGTTCTTGCCGGTTTTTCGATAGAACGTTCCACGGTTAAAGTACATTAGGGGATCACTCGGACTTAGGAAGACCGCCCTGTTGAAATCTTCCAGCGCCCTGTCATATTGGCCGGTAAGGGTATAAGCTACGCCGCGGTTCGAATGAGCGCTAATGTGAAGGGGATTGAGTCCGATCGCTTCACCATAGTCCGCGATCGCCCTCTCAAATCGCCCCATCTTGCCAAAAACCACGCCGCGATTATTGTAAGTTTCGAAATCAGTTGGATCCAACGAGATAGCTTTCGTATAGGCCTCCATGGCCTTTTCAAGCTGACCCGCTTCCTCATACAGGACGCCTCGATAAAGATAGGCTTCGTGAGAAGAGGGTTTCACGGTAATAGCCTTTTCAACGTTTTCAGTTGCCTTGTCGAACTGACCCCGTTTTTCGTAAGCAACACCCAGGTTCATATAAGCGTCATAATTATTCGGATTCAAGGCAATGGCCATTTCCAGGTCCGCAATAGCCCTATCGGTCAGTCCTATTTTTCCAAAAACACTTCCTCGTTGTGAATACGCCAGGGAAACTTTGCCCGGCGTTTTTTCAATCACATAGCTCCACAAAGTAATGCTGTCTTGCCATATATGTATCTGTGCGAAGGTTGAATACAATAGAAAAACAAGGGCAAACGAGGACGCAAGGCCGAGGACAATTTTAAAGCGCGCATTCTGTCGTTTCACAAAAAATCGTTCCGCGATCCAGGCGGCACAGAGTCCCGCGATAAGGAAAGGCCCCAAGCCGGGCAGATAGGTATACCGGTCGGCCATGGACTGTTCTCCGACCTGGACAATGCCCAGGACGGGAATGAGCGTTACTATATAATATCCCCAGGCGGACATCAAAACCTTTTGTTTTTTCGCCAGGACCGCACAGGCCAACGTGATCCCGGCCACGAGTCCAATCGCCAGCAGGTTCTCGACTAAGAACAGCGATACGTCATTGGTATAGGAATAGGGATAGTAGGGAATTAGATTTATCGGCAGCAGCATCTTCCCAAGATACGCGACAAGCGACTTTGCCGCGACAACCGATCGTACTGAAATTGGTATCTGTACTACCGATATAATCGCTTCTCCTGTCCTCTGTGCCAGAATGGTCAGAAGCGATGAAACAAGACTCAGGACGATAAAGGGGAGTTTCTCGACAAAGGCGACCCGGAACGTCTTCCCGGAGCCTATCCTGCCCAGCGGATACCAATCAAAAATCAACAGAACCAGCGGAAGGCTGACCGCCATGGGCTTGCTCATCAGCGCAAGGATAAAAAACCCGAGGCTCAGAAGATACTGCCTGTTGGTCAAGAAATTCTTCCCGCCGGTTTCATCTTTTGCCCCGCCTTCCGACGGCTGACTGCCGACTACCGACTGCCGACTTCCTGCATATTCCACATACCCGATGACGCTCAGCAGAAAGAACAGGGCGCACAGCAGGTCCTTCCGCTCCGCGACCCAGGCCACGGATTCCACATGCACGGGATGGATGCCGAACAGCAGACCCGTTGTTCCCGCCGCGATCAGGATTGTCCGGTCATTCAAGAACGAGGCAGACCCATTGTGTGCAGGCCTCTTCCTCACGAACTCAAGCAGTTTCAGGGCCAGCAAAACAACGAGCGCGGTGTTGATTGTGTGCAGGATGATGCTCGTCAAATGATGCCCCAGGGGATTCAGCCCCCAGATGGCGTAGTCCGCGGCATGGGATATCCAGGTGAGAGGATGCCAGTTGCTTATGTGGAAACCAAGGAATGCCCATCGGAAAAAAGCGGCATCAAGCGATCGGATATTTGCGTTCTCAAAAACATAGAGGTTATCATCCCAGTACACGAACTCGTTCCGAAGGGCAGGAAGGTAGATAATGAATGTTGCCAAGGCAACGAATAGCGCAAGATAGTATTTAGATTTCCTGGATCGCACTACCAGCACCTCCAGATACGTTCAATGCCCGATTGTTCTTTTTTCTTTTGCGTGCCCATTTGCTCAGTCCGACACACTTTCGGAGAGGCTCTCCTCTGAGTGTTGTATCCACACGTTACTCCCCATTGGCAATAGTCAATACCTCGCATGCCCTGCTATTCCCGAGCATACAGGCCTTCCGGTAATCCTGCAGGGCACGTGCTCGATTGCCGATAATAAAATATAAATTGCCGCGATTCAGAATGGCCGCATCAAAATCCTGCTTCAGTTCAATTGCCTTGTTATAATTTTCCAGCGCCTTGTCCTCTTGCTTCATATTAAAATAAGATAATCCAAGATTGCAGTATGAGTCAGCATGTTGTGGATTTATCGCAATTGCCTTCAGAAAATATTCGATCGAGCGCGGATACTGCCCGTCTTTGCCATAAACCACACCCAGATTATTATAGGCAAAATAATTCTGTGGATCCAAGGCGATTGCGCGTTCGAAATCCGCGATTGCGTTGCCCCGCTGATCCATTTCCTTTAACGAGAGCCCCCGGTTATTATAAGCCACAGCACTCTCGATGCCCGTTGCGATTGTATAATCCCACAGCGCAAAACTATTTTTCCACTTGCCCATCTGTTTGATGGTAATAAGTGACAACGGAAAAAACAGACAAAGGGCAAGGAGGGAGTACACCAGCAGTCGCATTGTCTCTCTCCTGTACGCGGTAGTCACCTTTTTCGCCATCCATGCTATGCCGATCCCTCCGACAAGGAAAGGCCCGATGCTCGGCAAATAGAGGTACCGGTCCGCCATGGATTGATTCCCAACCTGGACAATGCCAAGGACAGGTATGAGCGTTACCACATAGTATCCCCAGGCTGCAAGCAACACCGGATGTCTTTTCGCAGCAACGAGCGCGCATGCAGTAATACCGAGCATCAGGACAAGAACCGCCAGGTACTCGAATGAGAACAAGACCACCTGCCTGGGATAGGGATAAAAAGGGACCAGGTTCAACGGCAGCAGCATCTTCCCAAGATATGCGATGAGGGACCGGGCCGCTACCAGCAAGCGGGACGATACAGGCACAACATCCAGCGATGCAATGGAGTCTCCCGACCGCTGGGCCAGGATGGTGATCATGGATGAAACGAGGCTCATGAGGAAGAAGGGTAGTTTCTCAACCACCAGGGACCAGATGGTTTTCCAGGACGGTATCCTGTTCAAGGGATACCAGTCCAGGATGAGAAGCACCACGGGAAGACTCACCGCCATGGGCTTGCTCATCAGCGCAAGGACGAACAGTCCAAGAGTGAGCATATAGGTCTTATACGTCTTATAGGACACATAGTTCGCATACCAGATGATGCTCAGCAGGAAGAACAGCGCGCAGAGAACATCCTTCCGCTCGGCCGCCCAGGCCACGGACTCCACGTGAACAGGATGGATCCCGAATAATAATCCGGTCACTCCTCCGATAAACAGGATCACCCGATCGCTCAGGAAGGCTAAGAACTCGGGTTTCGTCGTTCGCTCTCGTGCTGCCTGAAGCAGTTTTACGACGAGGAAAACCACTACCAGAGTGTTGAGTACATGAAGAATGATGTTCGTCAAGTGGTATCCCAGGGGATTCAGACCCCAGAACGCATAGTCCACGGCAAGCGAGATCCAGGTGAGCGGGAGCCAGTTGCTCCCATGAAAATCAAGGAATGCCCATCGAAAAAAAGTTGCATCAAGCGATCGGATATGCAGATTCTCGACGATATTGATATTGTCGTCCCACACACCAACAAAACCATTGCGCAGAGAAGGCAGATATACCAGCACTGTCGCGAGGGCGATAGTGACTGCAATAATATATTTACCTTTTTGGGTTATATTCACGATCCATCTCTGACACGAGAAACCAGATAGCCTTTTTCGTTTGCCTTTTCGAACAACTCTCTGCGCTCTGCGTAAAGTATGATATCAGATGTGCCACGGTGATGGCAATAGGCAATTTGTTTGGCAATCCGACTTGAATTCTCTCAACAATATGTGTATGATGCCGACACCATGAACCGGCATTCGCATGAACTGAATGGCAAGGCTGACGGCAAACTAAATTATTGCACCGTTCATAGTTCCTCCGGAAGCTGCTGTCCTCTGTTCATATAATCTCAAGAAAGTCCGGTGCGATACGGCTCTCTCTATGCAAATACTCATTCTCAGCCTTGTCTACCTGCTCTTTTTCCTTTCCGGGGCGGCCGCGCTTATCTACGAGTTGGTTTGGGTCCGCTACCTGAGCCTGATCTTTGGAGGCTCTCACCTCGCGGTAACCACGGTCCTGGCTGTTTTTATGGGTGGCCTTGCTCTCGGGAGCTATACAATCGGCAAGCGTGTCGGCAAGTACAAACAATTGTTGCGGCTGTACGGGTTGCTTGAGTTGGGAATTGCCGCATCAGCCCTTGCATTTCTGGCATTGATGCGCTTCTACCCGTCAATTTATGTACCGCTTGCCCGGATATCCGACTCCTCGCCTGTTTATCTCTCAAGCATCCGTATTCTGTTTTCAATAATCGCCCTGATCGTACCAACCACGCTGATGGGAGGAACACTCCCGGTATTGTCGAGTCTCGTCACAAGAAGCGCGCAGGGACCGGGCAGTCGTTTCTCTTTTCTTTACGGATTTAATACCATCGGTGCTGTGGTCGGCGTCGCCGCAACCGGTTTCTTTTTTCTGCCTCGTTATTCCGTTAGTACCGCGATGACCATTGCAGTGGTTATCAATGTTCTGATCGGCGTCCTGGCAATTGCGCTGCAGGGCAGGGCGCAGGCGGCCCTCGGCAAAGCGGTCACGGGAGAGAACGCTGTGGAGAAGGGCGATATCCCGCGAACGGTCGCGGCCCCCCCCCCGGGGACACTCTTTCCCCTCAAGCTGGTGCTCTGGGGCGGGGGGGTGAGCGGATTCTGCGCCTTGGGATATGAGGTGCTCTGGACCAGGATCCTCAGCATCGTCATCGGCGCGAGTACGTACGGCTTTACCCTGCTGTTGATGGCCTTCCTTGCGGGAATCGGCCTCGGGAGCGGCGCGTACGGTCTGTTTCTCAGGATACTGGGAAAACCGCGTAGAGGAACAGAGCAATATTCCGGGAAAGCGGTCATCGGTTTTGGTCTCATACAGGTGATTATCGGCCTGTCGGCGCTGTTCGTAACGCTGCATATCAGGAACTTGCCGACGTATACGGTTTTTGTATACGATTTTGTTCATGATCTGAAGTTCAATGTTGATCCGTTCAAAGCGCGGCAGATGGCCGATTTTGCCCTTGCATTTTCCTTCATGTTCGCACCGGCGTTTTTCATGGGCATCGCATTCCCGCTTGCCGGCACGATCCATGGCCACTACAAAAAGCTGGTGGGCCCGGCGGTGGGCGAGATCCTGTCCTACAACACGATCGGGGCCATTCTCGGGTCGGCTGTGAGCGGTTTTGTCCTCATCTATCTGCTCGGGATTCAGCAATCCCTGCAATTGATCATCCTGATCAACATCGGGTATGGCCTGCTTGTCATGGTGAGCGTCAAAGAGAAAAAGTTTTTGAATTGGGCGACAGCCGCTTCCATGGCTGCCATCATTCTTTTCCTGCTTCTGAATCCCGGCATGTGGCGGCTCTGGAACATAAAATATTACGCCATTTATCAATCCAACCACCCGGAGATGTACAGCACGCCGGAAAAAGCCAGAACCGCCATGGAGAACGCGGACATCCTGTATTATGGAGAGGGCGCCCAGGCGATCGTGAGCTCTATACAGTCGGGGGAGTTCCAGACGTTCATAACCAACGGCAGGGTTGAAGCATCGAATGCCGGCAATGATATGCAGTGCCAGTACACGCTGGGACACCTGCCGATGCTGCTCAATAAGAACCCGAAGAAAGTCTTCGTGCTCGGCACGGGCAGCGGCATGACCCTGGGCGCCACGTCGGTGCACCCGAGCGTGGAGCAGATCACGCTCGCCGAGATCGAGCCGAAGGTGCTTGGTGTGGCAAGGACGTTCGGTATTTACAACCACTATGTCCTGGACAATCCCAAACTGAGGATCGTCTTTAACGATGGCCGGAACTTCCTGATGACCACGAAAGAAAAATTTGATGTCATTACCGCTGATCCGATCCATCCCTGGTTCAGCGGGGCCGGGTACCTCTATTCGACCGAGTATTTTAAACTTGCGGCGGAACATCTCAACCCGGGCGGCATTCTCTGCCAGTGGCTCCCCCTCTATGAGCTTTCTGAAGCAAACCTCAAGTCAATTGTGCAAACCTTGAGAAATAATTTTTCCTATACGATGGTTTGGCTGACACAAACAGACGCGGAGCTTATCGGCAGCAATTCCCCCATTGTCATTGACGAAAAGGAACTGGAGCGGCGCATCAGGGAACCGGAGATTCTGCAGGATCTGGCACGGGTCAAGATGGGGTCGGCCGAGGATTTCCTGAGCTATTTCCTGATGGGGACCGAGGGCGCCAGAACGTACAGCAGCGGGGGAATAGTCAATACGGACGACAACCTGTACCTTGAATTTTCAGCGCCCCAAAGCATCGGCATCAGTCGGCTGCAGCAGGAGAATGTATCCACCCTGCTTACCTACCGGGAAAGCATTCTTCCCTATCTCCACCGCCCCGAGGATCAGGCCGGGAGGGCCGCGCAGAAAAGCAGGTGGGAGCGAAATTTCAAAGCAGCGCTCCTGAATGATCAGGCACACGTCCTGGCGCTTGCCGGACGATTTGAGGACCCTGAGTTTAAGAAATTGTCGGCTGAACTTGACGCACGCTATCCCTCCTACGCCCGCTGGCGTTACCTGAGAACCGAGATGCCTGATGAAGCGGGCGGGACACCGACACTCCTCAAGCAAATCGAGCTGGCAATGATCAACGACAGGGGGGAAGCAGTTACTCTCAAATTTGCGGCAGTCATAATGAGGAATACCGACGAAGCAGCGCGGGTGCTCTTTGTTGACGGCAACTCACGAGTTATTTTCGGGAAGCTGAGGGTCAGGGGAGCGAATAGGGAACGTTATATTGCAGGGGTTGTGGACAGCATAGTGCTCGGTGTTCAGTCGCTCTATAACGATGAGCTGAAGTTCGCGGCCGCCTCCGGCAAGACAAAACCGTCAGCAACCGCTCTCTTTCCTAAAATTAGAAATCTTGTCGAACGGAATGCAGGCCAGTAACAGCAGTCAGGACAGCACTCAATCGCATATCCTTGACTGTTTGACTGATCGCTCCTCGGAGAGAAGAGGCATGTTATGCAAATAATCATTTTAAGTCTTATTTACCTGCTTTTTTTCCTGTCAGGCGCGGCCGCCCTCATGTACGAGGTGGTATGGGTCCGCTACCTGAGCCTGATCTTTGGCGGCTCCCACCTGGCGGTAACAACGGTTTTGTCTGTTTTCATGGGCGGTCTCGCCTTCGGGAGCTACACGATCGGCAAGTATGCCGGCAGGTACACCCGATTGTTGCGGCTGTACGGATTTCTTGAGTTAGGCATTGCCGCATCTGCCCTGGTGTTTCTTGCCCTGATCCGTTTTTATCCATCGCTGTATGTCCCTCTTGCCCGGATAGCGGACACGTCCCCTGTTTACCTCTCGTTCATACGTTTTACACTGGCTGCAATCGCCATGATCGTGCCCACCACGCTCATGGGAGGCACGCTTCCGGTCCTGTCGAGCTTCACGACCGGCCACATGAAGGGACCGGGCCGGCGGCTTTCCTTCCTGTATGGATTCAATACGCTGGGAGCTGTTGTCGGCGCCGCGTCAGCCGGTTTTTTCCTGCTTCGCTATTATTCGGTGAGCACGACCATCACGGCAGCATTGCTGCTCAATGTGCTGATCGGCATACTCAGTATTGCGCTGCAGAATAAGGCCCAGGTGGTCCTGGATGAAGCTGACAGGGGGGATGAGAATCTGACTGATGCTGCACTGTCGGGGGACACGAAGGAACCGTGTGTGTCCGCTTTCTCGCTCAAGCTGGTGCTCTGGGGTATTGGCGTCAGCGGGTTCTGCGCTCTGGGATACGAGGTCCTGTGGACCAGGATCCTCAGCATCATAATCGGCGCAAGCACCTATGGCTTTACCCTTCTGTTGATGGCCTTCCTTACGGGAATCGGTCTCGGGAGCGCGGCCTACGGTCTGATGATCAAAAGATCGGGAATGCGCCCGGACGGAACAACGGGATACGGCTTGAATTCGGTCATCGGTTTTGGACTTACCCAGGTGATGATCGGCATTGCGGCGCTGCTCGTAACGCTCCATATCAGGGACCTGCCGACTTATTCAGCGTTTCTTTACGATGCTGTTCATAACCTTAAATCCAATCTTGATCCGTTCAAAACGAGTCAGCTGGTAAATTTTGTCCTCGCGTTTTCCTTCCTGTTTGTTCCTGCATTTTTCATGGGTATCGCGTTCCCGCTGGCCGGCGCCATCCACAGCAGGCATAAAAAACAGGTCGGTTCGGTGGTCGGCGAAATCCTGTCCTACAATACGATCGGGGCCATTCTCGGGTCTGCTGTGAGCGGTTTTGTCCTCATCTATCTGCTCGGGCTGCAACTGTCCCTGCAGTTGATCATCCTGATCAACATTGGGTATGGCCTGCTCGTGATGGTGAGCATCAAGGGGAAAAAGTCCTTGAATTGGGCGACAGCCGGCGCTGTGGCTGCCGTCATTCTTTTCCTGCTTCTGAATCCCGGCATGTGGCGGCTCTGGGATATCAAATATTACGCCCTTTATCAGTCCAACCACCGCGAGATGTACAGCACGCCGGAGAAGGCCCGGGAAATCATGAACACCGCCAACATCATTTACTATGGTGAGGGCGCCCAGGCGATCGTAAGTTCCATTCAATCGGGGGAGTTCCTGTCTTTCATCACCAACGGCAGGGTGGAGGCATCAAACAGCAACGAAGGAATGCAATGCCAGTACACGCTGGGGCATCTGCCGATGCTGCTCAATAAGAACCCGAAGAAGGTCTTCGTGCTCGGCACGGGCAGCGGCATGACCCTGGGCGCCACGTCGGTGCACCCGAGCGTGGAACAGATCACGCTCGCCGAGATCGAACCAAAGGTGCTTGGTGTGGCAAGGACGTTCGGTATTTACAACCACTATGTCCTGGACAATCCCAAGCTGAGGATCGTCTTTAACGATGGCCGGAATTTCCTGATGACCACGAAAGAGAAATTTGATGTCATTACCGCGGATCCGATCCATCCCTGGTTCAGCGGGACCGGGTATCTCTACTCGACCGAGTATTTCAAACTTGCAGCGGAACATCTCAATCCGGGCGGCATTGTCTGCCAATGGCTCCCCCTCTATGAGCTTTCCGATGAAAACCTCAAGTCAATTGTCGCAACCCTGAGACAAAATTTTCCATACATCATGGTATGGCTGACCCATGATGACGTGGAGCTTATCGGCAGCAACGCCCCCATCATCATTGACGAAAAGGATCTGGAGCGCCGGATCAGGGAACCGCAGGTCCTGCAGGATCTGGCACGGGTCAAGATGGGGTCGGCCGAAGCTTTCCTGAGCTATTTCCTGATGGGGACCGAAGGCGCCAGGGCATACAGTTCCGGAGGAGTAATCAATACGGACGACAATTTATACCTCGAATTTTCCGCTCCCCAGAGCATCGGGAAGGGCTATCTTATGTGGACGAATACCTACGACTTGATAAAATACCGGGAAAGCATCCTCCCCTATCTGCTCAGCCCTGTTGATGAGATTGGACGGGCCAGGCAGATAGAACGATGGGAAAAGAATTCACGCGCCGCTATTCTGGATGATCGTGCCCATGTGCTGATGCTTGCCGGACGTACTGACGCTCCGGAGTATGCAAAACTGACGGCCGAGCTGGATGCTCAATACCCCGCTTATGCGCCCTGGCGGTTCCTGAAAAACGAAACATCTGAAGAAAGCGGGGGAACACCGAAGCTCCTTAAACAAATCGAATTGACGCTTATCAATGAAAAGGAGATTGTTAAAATACGATTTTCAGCGGTTTTATTACAGAACAGTCCTGAAAGCGCGAGAGTCTTTTTCGTCGACCAGAACACCCGGACTGTTTTCGGGAAATTAAAAGTCCATGGCGCGAATAAAGAAGCATATATTACTGACTTTGTTGACGATGTTTTGAAAAGCGTTCAGGCGCTCTATTACGAAGAGCAGAACAAGGCTGTTGCCTCCGGGAAAAAATACCCGTCGACAACCTCGCTGCTGCCCAAAATAAAGGGACTGGTCGAGATGAAAGTTGACCAGGAGGCGAGGTGAAGGCAGTCTGAACATTCGTGAACAACACCGCTGAACGATAATTCTAACACAGTGATGGTACCTTTGCCTGAAACGAAATCGAACATGAAATTTCCGAACAAAAAAATCCTGCTGCCCGGCCTGGTTATGGCACTCCTCGTCATCATCGCGGGTTTCTTTCTCATGACGAAAGGCGGCGATTCCCCGCTTCTTTTTTCGGAGCAAGGCGCGGCCTGGATATATATCGACAGGCCGTTCGCCATGGAGGCACAGCGGGAGGGAGAACACGTATCATACCGGAAGCGTTTTAGCGTCGATCAAGCGCCTTCAGCAACAAGGCTCACCATCCGCGCTTTAGGGGATCCGGAAGCATATCTGGACGGCAAACGTATCCAGCCGGTGGAGTCCGACCTTGGCCGATGGAAGAATGCCCGGATATTCGATCTTACCGGCATCCTCGGTCCGGGGATGCATGAAATTTTCATAAGAGTTTTTAACAAGAACGGACCGGCGGTCTTGCTTGCGTACATCCCAACGCTCAAGCTGGCTACCGGGCCCGAGTGGGAAGCAAGCTATGATGAGCTGTTGTGGACCGGGGCTGTGCCCGCTGACATGAACAAGAACCCGGAGCTGGCTGAACATTTTCATGGTTCCGGGAGGGCTTTTATTTCTCTCTTACTACTTTACGTACCCATCTTTCTTGGGGTCTTTTTCCTGACCCTCATTGCCTCTTCGCCGAGGGAAGCGAGAAAAACGATAGAAAAGTTCAGCCCAACCTCTTCCCACATACGTTGGCTTCTTCTGGCACTTTGGGCAATCCTTGCAGTCAATAATATTCTCAAACTTCCCATAGAAACCGGAATGGACGTGCAAGAGCATTATGAATACATCGAATACGTCGCTAATACCGGGAGGGTTCCCCTTGCCACGCAAGGCTGGCAAATGTTTCAGTCTCCTCTTTATTACATTCTCTCGGCATTGGCCTGGCAGTTCCCTCTATCACATTGGTTTGAAATCCCTACCGCTATGCTGTTGCTCAGGATCATTCCCTTGCTCTGCGGCTTACTGCAGGTCGAGCTGGCTTATCGGGCAACACGGTACGTATTCCCGAACCGACGGGACCTTCAGATATGGGGGACTATTGTCGGGGGGCTTCTCCCGATGAATCTGTATATTTCGCAGGTCGTGGGAAATGAACCCTTGTCGGGGCTTCTTTCAGCATGCGCGGTCGTTGTCGGAATTTTCCTGATTACCTCCGAACAGGAGATCATTCCTGAAAGGTACTTTCTCTTTCTGGGGACGGCGTTGGGTCTCTCCCTCTTAACGAAAGTGACCGCCGTTCTGCTCGTCCCTCCGGCCGTCATGCTCGTAATTTACGTACTGCACAAAAGACAACAGTCCATAAGATACATAACAGTGAGGGTATTGCTGGTCACGGGAATTATTTTTGCTCTATCAGGCTGGTATTACATCCGGAACTGGATAGAGCTCGGCAGACCTTTTGTGGGGGGATGGGAGTCTTCGGCCTGGTGGCAGGACCCGGGTTATCGGACAGTTGGTGATTTCTTCGTCTTTGGGCGATCGCTATCCGCTCCGATTTATTCAGCAGTGCATGGATTCTGGGACTCATTGTATTCCACCCTCTGGCTGGATGGAGGTCTGAGCGGTATCGGTGTATATATATACCGTCCCCCATGGAATTATAATTTTATGATCTCGGGGTCTCTGATCTCTCTGGTACCGACAGCGGGTATACTCGCAGGCATTCTGACCACCCTGGCCAAACCTTCGGACAGGGCTTATCGAGCGCAGCTTTTTTCAGTATTGTGCATGGGGATTTATGTTGCCGCGCTGCTGTATATGTACGTTACCGTGCCGATTTGGAGTACCGCAAAAGCGACGTACACGCTCGGTCTCATCCCTTGCTATGCGATATTATGCGTAACGGGCCTCGAGATTCTTTCAAGAAACAAGCTGCTGCGGGCGGCAATCAACGGCTGCCTCGTGTGCTGGGCTGTTTCGGCCTATTGTTCATACTTTGTTCTATGAAGACTTCGAACTCAAACCGGGATTCAGTTCTTATTTGTAACTACTCAGGTCGATTGCTTCGCTTCGTCGCAAGGAGCGCAGGGGATGTCGATTTCCCTGGCATTAACGGCATTCCCGGCGCTTTCGCTTCGCACGCGCCACCGGGATTTATCGGGTAACCGAGAGGGTGGGCAGTCGCGCTCTTGTTGCGACTGCGCTCCGCAACCAACCTGAGTAGTTACTCTTATTTTGGACATGCTTTGCCATGAACGCTATGCGGACTGATAAAACAAAATTTATAATTATCGCACTGCTTCTGTTCGCCACGACGGTTGCCGTGTATTGGCCTGCCGTCAATCATGAATTCATCAACTACGACGATCCTGCCTATGTCACCGGCAATGCTCACGTCCGGACCGGATTTACATACGAGAACCTTCGATGGGCCTTCACGACAACACTCATGGGAAACTGGAATCCGGTGACGTGGTTGTCTCACATGGCGGATATGCATCTCTACGGACTGAATCCGAGAGGGCACCATCTCACCAGTGTCATTCTTCACGGTCTGACCACTCTTCTCCTCTTTATTTTCCTGAACAGGACAACAGGCGCCGTTTGGCGCAGTGTCCTGGTTGCGCTCATCTTTTCTCTTCATCCGCTTCGGGTGGAATCGGTCGCCTGGGTTTCAGAACGCAAGGATGTTTTGAGCGCTTTTTTCTTCATGACAACACTTCTCGCGTACGCATTCTATGTTGAACGACAAAGCATCATGCGATATCTTGTGATCATGGTATCCTTTGCGCTTGGCTTGATGGCAAAGCCCATGCTCGTGACCCTTCCGTTTCTTCTGCTCCTGCTTGACTACTGGCCTTTTTGCCGATTTGATGCAGGGCAGCACAAACCATTGCCACACGGTTCCGGCAAGCCGGCATATGCCCTTGCAACCAGGGCATCCATTGTGAGGCTTTTTTCTGAAAAGGTGCCGCTCCTTCTCCTTTCAGCAGTCTTTTCCGGCATCGCGGTCTATGCTCAGAAGGATGCAAAAGCGCTTCTGTCTCTGCCGGCGTATCCGGTGATGCAGCGGATCTCCAACGCGTTCCTGGCCTATATGAACTACCTGGGGAAGACCTTCCGGCCTCTGGATCTTGCGGTGCTCTACCCGCTGCCAGGCCATATTCTCGTAACTCACGCCATTCTTGCTTTTGTTTTTCTGGCGGGCATATCAGTGGCATGTATATGGTTCGCCCGCCGTTATCCATTTTTACTGACGGGTTGGTTTTGGTTTGTGGGATCTCTTGTCCCGGTGATCGGATTGATCCAGGTCGGGCTGCAGGCAATGGCTGACCGGTATACCTATATTCCATCGATCGGACTCGCGATCCTGCTGGTATGGGGCGCGGCGGAGACGACCTCGAGCGTGCGCCATCGAACCATGCTTATGACGGCCGCCAGTTGTGTGCTTGTCCTGTTGCTCGCGATCTCAGCACGAATTCAGCTGAAGTACTGGGAAAACAGCATTGCCCTGTTCACCCATACCGTCGCGGTGACTGAGAACAACTATGTTGCTCATACGAACCTGGGCGATGCGTTTGATAAACAAGGCAGGTACGGTGAAGCAATGCGCCAATATGGCGAGGCCTTACGGATCAAACCTGATGAGGCCTTTGTATACGATAAAATGGCGACGGATTTTGATATTGTTGGAAGGCTGGATGATGCTGTCGCATATTATGGGAAATCACTGCAGCTTGACCCGGGGAATGCACGCGTTCACAATAATCTCGGAATTACGCTGATCAGACGGGGATCTGCCGGAGAAGCCATACAGCATTTCTCACAAGCCGTGCAGCTCGACCCTGGTCTCGGGGACGCCCATTACAATCTGGGGCTCGCTTTAACAACGGCAGGGAAAACACAAGAAGCCATCAAATACTATTCCGAGGCATTGCGGCTGAATCCCTCTGATCCGGAGATCAGGATCAGTCTGGAGAAGGCGCTCGCAGAATTTCCCAGGTGAGGAAGGGTCTGTTTGATCGGCGGAGTATCCTGATCGGCGAGATGCTGAACGCAGCCGTATTCTTTTACGTCCTTCGCTTGGACTTCCCCCACAAGCCAGCGCATCTCAAGTCGGCCAACGTTCCGATTTAACTGAGCAGGGATCTTCCGCATGGATCTTATGCGGAGGGCGTCACGCTATTCGGGATTTGATTCTTGTCTGAGTTGATGCAATGCCGTGCACCCGATTTCGTTTCCGAGATCGCATGCTTTCTGAAAATCCGCATCTGCCTGTGCTGTTTTACCGGTTCGATAATACAGTTCTCCACGATTAATATAAGCGACATCGAATGTATCATCTAACGCGATCGCCCTGTTCAGATCATCCAGGGCCTCGCCATATTGACCAAGGTGAAAATAAGTACGACCCCGATTATTGTACGATTTGGCATGACCGGGACCAAGGGAGATCGACCTGCTGAAGACCGCTATCGCCTGCTCATAGAGACCGGCCTTCCCATAGAGCATGCCCAGATCATTATAGGTTTCAATGAACCCGGGGTTCAAGGCAATTGCCTTGCTGTAATCCGCAGCCGCCCTGTCGAACTGACCTGCTTTTCCAAAAGCCTGGCCGCGGAGACGATAGGCAAAGGGCACCTGTGTCGGTTCCCGCTCAATGACGGAACTCCAGAGGGTAATGCCATTCCTCCAGAGACCCGCTTGACGGACAGTTGCATAGGAGAGGACAATCGCCATCGAAAGCGTCAAGACCAAAGTCAGAAACGAGGAGAGAGTATCTCCTCGTTTGGAGTGCCGAAATTTTTGCGCAAGATATGCTGCTCCCATCCCGGCAATAAGAAATGGCCCCAGGCTGGGCAGATAGGTATAACGGTCCGCCATGGATTGCTCTCCGACCTGAACAAGACCCAGGACAGGAACGAGCGTTATGACATAGTATCCCCAGGCTGACAGCCAAATCTTCCGCTTCCTCACCATGACGATGCACGCCACCGTGATCCCAATTGCCATGATGATCGTTGATGCATACTCGAAGGAGTACAGGGATGGGTCCCTGGGATAAGGATAAAAGGGGATCAAGTTCAGCGGCAAAAACAGCTTCCCGAGGTACGCGACGAGGGATTGCACTGCAACGAGGATTCGTGTTGACAGCGGGGCGATCGCCATCATCTTCATCGCCCCTCCTGTTTGCTGAGCCAGCATCGTCACGATCGATGACAAGAGACTCAAGACAAGGAACGGGGCCTTCTCTACGCTTGCCTCCCACAAGGTTTTGAACGATTGGATCCGATTCAAAGGATACCAGTCCAGGATCAGCAGGACCACAGGCAGGGTCACTGCCATGGGTTTGCTCATGAGGGCAAGGATAAAAAAGCAAAGCGCAGAGAGCAGAGCTCCTGTCGGGACTCTTTTCCTCTCTGCCCCGGCCTCCATGCGCCGCACTGCTTTCACATACATGATCATGCTCAGCAGAAAAAACAGGGCGCACAGCAGGTCCTTCCGCTCCGCCACCCAGGCCACGGACTCCACGTGCACAGGATGGAGACCGAACAAGAGGCCCGTCACACCAGCGGTAATGAGGATTGTCCGGCCATTCAGAAACGAGGCGGGCGAATGCAGCGAGGACCTTTCGCCGGCAGTTTCAAGCAGCTTCGCGGCAAGCAATACGACGAGTGCGGTGTTGATTGCATGGAGAATGATGCTGGTAAGATGATGCCCCAGAGGGTTCAGGCCCCACAGGGCGTAATCCGCAGCATGGGATATCCAGGCGAGTGGGTGCCAGTTGGCTGCATAAAACTGAAAGAATGCCCACTGGAACAGATCTCGACTGAACGACCGGATGTGCGGATTATCCAGAACGTACACAGCGTCATCCAGTTCGATGAACTCATTTCGAAGAGCAGGAAGATAGACAAGAAACGTCAGCAGGGCGACGAAACCGGCAAGATAGTACTGGACTTTTTTGCTCGACACAACGTCCTCAAAGCACCGTGGATTGAACAGCTATTTCCCCTTTGTAGAGAAGATGGGGGATTTTATCATGCCCCACTTCTGCAGCAAATACTTCAATGACGTCCCGAGTACGCCAAATCCGTATTTGACGCTCCTCCTGAAATTGATCGAGGATGCGTCCTCGAAATATCTCGTCGGGCAGCTTATCTCACCAATGCGAAAACCAAAATACACGGCCTGGGCGAGCATTTCGTTGTCAAACACAAAATCATCAGAATTCTCCTCAAGAGGAAGCGTTTCGAGCACCTTGCGGCTGAACGCCCGGAACCCGGTATGATATTCCGACAACTTCACGCCGAGCGCCATATTCTCCGCAAGCGTAAGAAACCGGTTCGCAATATACTTGTACAAGGGCATCCCGCCTTTCAACGCGCTGCCGCCGAGGACCCGCGAGCCCAGCACGACATCATAATGCTCCGAAATGACCATGGATGCCATTGCCGTGATCAGACGGGGAGAATACTGGTAATCGGGGTGGACCATAACCACCACATCCGCCCCTTTTGACAATGCCTCCCGATAACAGGTCTTCTGGTTGCCGCCGTATCCGCGATTCTCGGAATGGATGATCGTATGGATGCCGAGTTCCGTTGCCTTTATCGCGGTATCGTCCCTGCTTGCGTCATCGACCAGGATCACCTCGTCCACGATATCATGCGGGATCTCGCGGTAGGTCGCTTCAAGGGTTTTTGCGGCGTTATATGCGGGCATGACCACGATGATTTTTTTCTGATGGAGCATTGCTCCTCCTTGCGCTCATTTGTTTATGGGAACATGGACTTCAGGATGGCTACCGAAAGAGGTTATACTTCAGAATGCAGTAAATGGCGCGCACCCCGTCTTTCCATCCGATCTTTTTACCTTCCGCGTAGTTTCTTCCATAATAGGAGATGCCCACTTCATAGATCCGGCAGCCCATCTTCGCGACCTTTGCCGTTATTTCAGGCTCGAATCCGAAGCGGTCCTCCTCGATTGAAATGTTTTGAATGACCTCCCGCCTGAAGGCCTTGTAGCAGGTCTCCATGTCCGTCAGGTTGATATTCGTAAACATGTTCGACAGCGTCGTAAGTACCCAGTTGCCCAGGGAGTGCCAGTAATACACAACGCGATGCGGCCTGCTTCCCATGAATCGCGAGCCAAAGACCACATCGGCCTTGCCCGCAAGGATCGGCTCCAGCAGCAGGGGGTATTCCTGCGGATCATATTCAAGATCGGCATCCTGAATGATGAGGATGTCCCCGGTTGCCGCCGCAATGCCGGTGCGCAGTGCGGCGCCTTTGCCCTGATTGTATTCATGATAGATCACTTTATCAACGAGGGGCGCAATGGTGGATGCGAGCAGGTCTTTTGTGCCGTCTGTCGAACAGTCATCAACGATGATGATCTCCTGATGTTCAACGGGAGATGAACGGACAGCACGGATAATTTCCGCGATCGTGTTTTTTTCATTATAACAGGGGATGACGATGCTGATCTTCATTGCGTTGTTGATGGGCATGTTCACACGCAGATCCTTGTTTGCCGTATTGGGGTGCAAAGGACTGTTTTACAATATACTGGTCTTGAAAGCAATGATAACCTGGCAGGGCTGGTCATGTGAGAAGGCGGTAATGGCCCACGCCTGAGGCGTCTTCTCCGCTTGCACCATCGATCCGCACCACCTCATCCACACCATTTTGCCGAATACGCCCGCTCAGCGCCGCTTGCTGTTTTTCCGCCCTGCATGCTAACTTGCTACAACGAGTATGCGCGTCGTTCGTTTCCAGCTTATGAACGCTTCGGTCAGGATCAGGAGCAGAAACAGGGCGGTATTCGCCATGCGGAGAAGCCCGAGGGGAAGTTTGGCTAAGGCTCCTCCTTTTTGATAGGACCGAAGACTCCATCTCGTTAACCATCGTTCTATGGTCCCGGAGAGCTTATAGGTTTTGATGTTGTGAAATCCATTGGCTTTGAGCTTTTGCTCAAGCTCTCCCGGATCATATCGTCGTATATGGCCAACATACTCATCGTCCTCGGCCCAGAAATGCTTCTGAAACGGCACCGTTGCCACCAGCACGCCGCCGGGTTTTAACACCCTCCGCAACTCTGATGCTGCCTTCGCATCATCCGGGATGTGTTCCAAAACCTCGGAACAAACGATGCAATCAAAAGAGGCCGTTTCGAATGACATCGCGGTAATTGACGTTACTACTTTCGACGCGCACTCAACATTCCTCATTGCTTCCTCCGAGACGTCCGCCACTACCGTCCTGTGCAGATCCGGACTGACTGGAGCGGTCCCTGATCCGATATCAAGAATACTCCCTGACGCAGGCACATGCTTCACTATCTTCCACTTTCGGAACCGGTAATTAAACAGACTGGTTTTAAGCGAGAGATATGCCTTATCTCGAAAGAAGTCGTCAAATCTATTTGGTGAAGCGGGCGGTGTCATCTGAGAAGAGGTCAACAAAGTCATGGCTCCAATAATGTTCTCGTATCTGCCCCCTTCCCTGATGAGGGGAGGGGAGCAAAGGGGAGGGTGAACCAGCAGCATCCTATGGAAAATAACGGGTTACTGCATTGCCAACAAGGGAACCGAATTATAACAAATAAGCACACCCCTTGCAATAGCAGATAAGCGAATAGCAGAAAGCGAATGATTTCCCAAGGGTCCTTGCACGAGCGAAACACGATAATGCCGTATATCCATCGGCGATGCCAAAATCACCTGTTTGTCAATTTGCTGAACCGACACCGTTCCCCTCAGGTATTTAGGCTGAGGGCTGAAGCGTATCTATTTGAATTCCTCTAAAACCCTTCGTCCTTCAATCAGCCTATCAACCTGGGTAGTTACAAATATCCTATCGCCCTGATAGACGACCGCTAAAATTTATGACAGGTCGTGCAGAATTTTTTTATGGACTTCGTTTCGTCAAAGGCTTCGACAAATACCGGGGACTTGCTGGCATGCGGGTTATGGCAGGACGCGCAGTTAAAATCTTTGGTGCGGTCGAACGGATTGGGACTTCGCTTTAGGGGATGCCCGGCATTTCCTGAAAAACCTTCGATGACATGAGGTTTATGCAGTATTTCCTCATGGCACGATGCGCACAGGTCCCCGGTTTCCTCTCTCAGAAAATACTGTCTGTTTTCCGCGTGAGGGTTATGGCACGTCGTACAAGCGCCGGCTGCTGTGGGAGCATGCTGGTACTTCATTTTGTCCCAGCTGATTTCATGACAGCCCCCGCAGATCGGTGCAACGGGCGCAGCGACAGTCAATTTCGGTTTTTTTGCTTTTCCGTCGTGGCACATGAGGCATGACCACACGGCCGACGGGCCGTGGGTGAAGCTGTATTCGCTCAACATTTTTTTATGGCACCGGTAGCAGGGAGACTGAAGGGGGTTCTGCGGGTCCTCGGCCTTGCGGAAATCCAATCCATGACAGGAGGAACATTGCTTTTCATTCTCATCGATATGGAATCGATATGGCTTGAATCCGGCGGGGATGCTGATGGAGCCCGTTGAAAGATCGTCCTGATAAAAAACCTGCCTCGTTATTTCTTCGATTATTTTATTGTTTTTAAAGCCCGAAATCTTCACCGTGTTCAGCCCGTACGAGAGACGGATCCCGTCGTAACAGACAATTTCCTGCTTAAACTTTTTTGGGGCAAGGACCTGTTTCGTGCTGTTGACCGAGATTTGTATTTCGTCAACAAGACCCGGCGGGCCTTTCAGGGCAACGATGAGCAGCCCGCTCTGCACAATTGACCTCTCAGGCGGCTGCGTAATAACGAGACCATCGACGGCAGCCTTCCCGGGAGAAGCCGCCCACCCGGGGGAGGAGGAAAACAGTGCGGCGCAAACAGCCGATATGAGTAAAAAGTATTTCATGCCATTCTCTTCAGTGGGCAGGGGTGATGGGTTTGAGAGGGCCGAGCAAAGCGCTTAGTCGAGGTGTAAAATAATTTCCAACGCTTTTTTATAGGCGTCAAAGGCCTTTTCCCGGTCCTTCTGCGCCTGAAAAACCTTTCCCTGATAAACAAAGATATTATAATCGAACGGATTTAATTTTTTCGCTTCATTGAACAGCTTCAGGGCATCTTCCATCCTGCCCTCTTTTCCGTGGGCGTATCCGGCATAGTAGTAACAGGGGGTGTAGGACTCTTCCACCTTCCGGGCAGCATCGAACAGTGCCGCGCCTTCCTTCGCCTTGCCCTCATTGATCAGGATCAAGCCCAATTCACAAAGAGCGATGGGATGTTCCGGCGCCCTGGCAAGCGCCTCTTTGTACTCGGCCCGAGCCAGTGCCGTGTCTCCCCGCTGGAGGTACATCTTGCCGAGACTCAGATGGGGGAGCACAAACGCGGTGTCCGCCTCGATGGCCTTTTTGAACCACATCTCGGCAGTCTCGGCCATGCGCTTCGATCTCAGGGTGGTCTTTCCCATATTGTAGAAACGAAGGGCATTCTTGTTCGGCTGGTAACGCACCTTCCCCTCGACGACCGCTATTTTCTTCCCTTCGATGGTCGAGATGATAAAATCCACCATGGCTTCGGACCCGACAAGGGGATATCCCGAAAGCTCGTCTTTGATCATCCGGTCCTTGTCCATGATCACTGTTGAGGGGAGGGCGATCACTCCGTAATCATGGAACGCGACGAGGCCGTGGTCTACCAGCATGGGGAAACTGATTTTCAGCTTTTCCGAAACGGTCCGGATCTCCGCCAGCGTCTCGGTGGAAAGCTGTTGATCGTCGACGTTCACCGCAATGATCGAAAGCCCCTGCCCCTTGTATCTCTCATGGAGCTGTTGCATCCGCTTCAGGATTTTTTCAGATTTTGTGCTCCACGTTGACCAGAAAACGAGCACGGTGAGTTTCTCGCCTTTGACCGCTTCAAATGTTTTTGTTTCATCGGCGATGGTTTTGAGGGAAAAATCAGGCGCCTCCATTCCTGTTTGCAGAGTCTGCAGCGTGGCCGCGGCAGGGGCAAACGAGAGTACCCCGTAGAACATGAGGACGGTGAACAACACTATGCGATTCATCCGCGAAACCATGGCGGCAACCGATCTCCCCTGATTGCTCATCGTCCCTGCTCGTGCTTCCTGATCCCCTCTTTGAACTCCGCTACCGCCTTTTCCAGGTCGCCGAGCTTCTCATAGACCAGGCCGAGTTCATAGTGGGTCCTTACCGGGTTCGGATTCAGAATCAGAGCATCCTTCAGCACTGCTTCGGCTTCCTGAAGGTTTCCTCGCCGCGCCAGGACGATCCCTCGTCCGGTTTTTGCTTCATGCGCGTGTGGATTGAGCTTCAGTGCCTCGTCAAACGAAAACATGGCTTCGTCGAGTGCACCTTTCTTGACCAGGAGAACGGCCAGCCCGACGTGGACTGACGCATTGGACGGGTCCTCCTTGACTCTCATCCTGGCTGCCGCGATCTCCCCATCGAGGTTGCCGGCATGTTCAATGGTCGTGGCAGGTTGTGTCGCCACTGCTTCCTTCATCGCTTTCACGCTGTCATCTCCCCGCGCAGAAGAGTACACAAGCAGCAGCGAGGCCAGCAATGCGAGTATACTGAAAGAGAATGACGATTTCCGGTCAATGAGTGACATCCGCTCTCCTGTTCACATTAAAATCAACGAATACGAACGCATCAATCTTCATCGCTTTCCAACCGTGAACCATGAACTTTGAACCTGAGTAGTAACCTTTCATTTGTATCAGCGCGCAACCGCCGCCGGCTTATTCACGACCGCCTTGTCCCTGTCATAGCTGAACCGCTGATGGCAACCCGGCAGACAGGTTCCGCCGGTTTTCGTTTTCGTAAATCCTATCGGGAGCTGCCATTTTGCAAAGGGCACCTTGTCGCGAATATGTTTGGGGTTGTTCGTAGCATGCGCGTCGTGGCACGCCCGGCACGTACGTCCTTTCACAAATTTATTGACATGGACAAAATGCAGGTTCCTGTCGCCGTTTCTGAAATTCGTCAGTGTTTTGGTTGTTTCATCTTTGGCAATGGACTTTTCATGACACATGAAACAAAGCTTATAATTATCCGGGTTATAGCCCGCGTAGAAGAGTTCCGGGAAATTCTCGCGCAGTATCCTGAAGTTCCTGGATCCATGGGGGTTATGACAGCCCGAGCAATCGCCCTGTTTAATGGGTCCGTGGTGGTCGGAATTGTTCGCCAGAGTCGCCTTTATGTTCGCGATCGTGCCGTTCTGACCGCTATACTCCCGATCATGGCAGCTTAAGCAGAGATCCACCGGTTGTTTTATCAGCTGCTTAACGTAGTTTGAAAAGTGCGGGTCATGGCAGGTGAGGCACTTTCGTTCCTGATCGAGCGCTTTATGAGGCGTGGTCGCCTCCTTGATGTCCTGCTGCTTGTCCGCGTGACAGGTGTAACAGAGATCGCGATTTCCATCCGCCTTCAAGTTGTACTGGAAGTTCCCGCTGTGGGGACTATGGCAGTTTATACAAGCCTCCTGCACCGGGGCGTGAGTAAACTTTGCGCTCTTGGCGGCATCGGCTTTGTCCGTGTGGCAGGTGAAGCAGACATCGTTCCCTTTCGCCATAAGAAGCTTTGGATTATCACTCTGGTGGGGGGCGTGGCAGGTGCCGCAGCTTCCCGCGGCAACCGGGCCGTGGACAAATTTGCCGCCTGCCATGGCTTTGTCATGGCAACGAAAGCAGAGGTCGCCTCCAGCGGCGCGAAGTTGGAATTTGTTCGGGGATTGATGCGGATCATGGCACTTGGTGCACTTCCCTTCCTTTACTGGAGAATGGACGACCTTTTGTCCTGTCATTTGTTCGTGGCACTCGTAACAGAGCTTGCCGACATTGGTTATCGGTGCAAACGCATGCTTGCCTGTCTTCTTATGACAGGAATCACATTCACCCCCTGCTACGGGTCCATGGACGAACTTATCCTTCCCCATGGTGGCGTGACATTTTGCGGTTACACAGGACTCCTTGGTGTCATTTCCCGCGCCAAAGGCGCGGCCATCATGACGCTGCGTCAGAAGCAAAAATAGAAAAATCACGAAGGCTGCAAAAAATAAAAGTTTTTTCTCCACAGAGCAATATCCTCCTCAATAAAACATTCGAACGAATCTGCATTCCAGTACGCCGTGGAGAGTGGCGCTGAGCGCGAGTTCCTGAAACAAGCCGTGAATTCATCGACACTCAAGACAACAAACCGAACAGGGCGCAAAGCATCATAACCAGCACGATAGGTCTCTGTTTTTCTTCCACGTGGGAATGAGAAAACCACGTTCAGAACCAAGCATAAAAAAACATCAATGTTAATCCGCAGCTATTATAGCAATAGGCGTGCCAAATAACAACAGGTTGCTGAATAGGCTGCTGAATAACTTTTTTGGCCGATACCCGTCGTTCCCGCCCCGTATCAAGAACGGGGTAACCTCCAGCGGACACCCGGCGTCTCAGCATGTTACTGGATGCCCGTTTGCACGAGCATAACGAATTGATCGGTCACCACGGCCTTTTTCAACAACCTGACAATAATTGGAAAACATCGGCTTTGTTCTGCAATGTATTTGCTTACCTTTGATCAAAAGCGATTGAGATTTAACTCTCTCTGTACTTTGGAGATATTGTTCAAGAGAAGCAACGTTACTGCCCATGAACGATTTGTCTGCAAACTCATTCATGACCATTCTTACGCTGATAACATGGGCAAATTCCCGGCGCTTGCCGGTGAAATAACCAGAAAACCTAACTAATGTTCCCTTGGAAAACATCTCCGGACAACACGTTCAAAACCGGTCGATTTTTTGATATATTGACAGAAGATATCATCTGGGTTAATATAATCAATCGGTTATACAATCCAGCATCAAAGAATATCCCGGTTGAAATTCAACAAAGGATCCTCCGATTCAGTTCGTCGATCTAAAACCTTATTTTAGCGGGTGAGGCATTCGCACAAAAATCGAACGGCTCGAAACACCAGAGTAGCGGTACGATGTCGGCAGTGTACGCTCCCCGCTATGGCACGCGGTAACGTTCCCCCTTTACGATGAAAAAAAAGATCATCATAGTCCTGAGCATCGTCTGCCTGTTCTTTTTTCTCGGCGGGATCTATCTCATCAGGGCGATCGATGCCAACGCATCACGGTTCGATAACATAATCATGTTTCATCAGATCGAGATCCTGAGGGAGCACCTCTTGCTGAATATGCGAGAGGTGCAGGCGGATGTATATTCACAAGGCACGACGCACGAGGAGAGTGCCGATGCGGTCATGAGTCATGTTCATGGTATGAAAAATACGATGCACGCGTGTTTCGAGTGTCACCATTCGGAGATCGTGACCGAGCGGCTCCTCGATCTTCGCAATCAGGTCGATCAATATGGCGAGGCCTTAAGCACGTTATTGGACCTCAAGGTGAATACCGTCCGGTTTCGCGCGGAACAGGAATACGCGCACATCATCGGGGATTCTCTCGTCGGCAAGCTCAACACCATGATCGTCCTGACCACGAAGAAGCTGCACGAGCGGACGGAGGAAGCCCTGCAGGAAGTGCACCACACGAGGACCTTCCTGCTCACGCTCGTTGCAGCCGGCCCTCTGCTGATCGCGATACTGGCCTTCACGGTTATCAGGGGAGTTACCGGTCCGATCGGCGTCCTCCTCGCGGCGACGAGAAAATTGAAGGCGGGTGATCTGGAGTACCGCATCAAAGGGCTTCATGATGAGTTTGGTGAACTGGCGATCGGATTCAATGTGATGGCCGGCTCGCTGAAAGAACAGGTAAAAAAAATAGAAGAGAGCGAAATCCGTTACCGCCTGCTGTTCGAAAGCGCCGGAGACGCGATTTTCATCCTTGATGCCGAGGGAGACGCGGCGGGCGCCATCGTGGCCGCAAATCAGGCGGCTGTGGCGATGCATGGATATTCGCATGATGAGCTGCTTGCCTTGAACATACGGGACCTTGACGCGCCTGAAGACGCGGCACGGGTGCCGGAACGGTTACTGCGTATGTTCAACGGAGAGTGGATCAAGACCGAGATCAACCATATCAAGAAGGACGGCACTGTTTTCCCCGTTGAAATAAGCGCCGGCCTGCTCGAATTCGGGAATCACCGATATATTCTCGCGCTTGACCGCGACATCACGGAACGGAAGCAGATGGAGCAGGCTCTGCAGCGCACCGAGCAGATCAAATGCGCGGGAGAGCTGGCAACGGGGCTCGCACACGAGATCAAGAATCCCCTTGCCGGCATCAAGGTGTCGATCGAGGTCCTTTCCCACTCGCTGGAAAAGAACCTGCCGGAAGAAGACAAGGACCTTCTCGCGAAGGTGATCGATGAGATCAAAAGAATAGAATCGTTGATAAAAGGCCTCCTCAATTTCGCCAGACCGCCGCTGCCCCAATTCGTCAAGACGGATGTGAACGCCGTTCTTGACTCCGTTGCAAGCCTGGTGCTGCAAAATCAGCCCCGTACACCGGGAGCCGCGACTGCGATCGATCTGGTGAGGGACCTGGACGGCAATCTGCCGGAGATCAGCGCTGACCCGATGCAGTTACGGCAGGTATTCATGAACCTGCTCCTGAATGCCGTTGACGCGATGAAGAACGGCGGCAACCTGGGAATAAAGACCCGGTTTGACGCAATGACCCAGTCCGTTCGGGTGGAACTGTCCGATACCGGCAGGGGAATAGACGCCGCGGTGATGGGAAAGCTCTTCCAGCCTTTTTTCACGACCAAGTCCAAGGGAACGGGCCTGGGGCTCGCGATCTCAAAACGGCTGGTTGAAGACCACGGGGGGAAGATCGGTATCGAGCAGAACGCCGCCGGAGGGGCCACGTTCATAATAACGCTCCCGGCTGCCCCGTCAGAAAGGATGCACACGGCATGAAAAGCAAGCAGAAGATCTATCTCGTTGATGATGATGAGCTTATCATCTCCATGCTCTCGCGGGTGTTGAAGAACAGCGGATACGACGTGCGTACCGCGAACAGCGCGGACGGCATTGTGAGCAAGATCAAATCCTGGAACCCCGCCATTGTTCTCCTCGATATCCGGATTGCCGACAAGAGCGGCATCGATGTCCTGAAGGACATTGTCGACCAGGCGATCACGACACAGGTTGTCATGCTGACAGCGGATGACACGGCGGAGACCGCGGTAAAGGCGATGAAGCTTGGCGCCGCCGATTATCTCACGAAGCCGTTTAACGTCGATGAAGTAACGATCGTTCTCAATAACATCATTGAAAAAGGGAAATTGAAAAAAGAGGTCGATTATCTCAGAAAGGTGCAGTCAGAGGTCATCGAAAAAGAGATCATCGGCGGGTCGGCGGCAATTCAGGAAATAAAATCGAAGATCGAGATGATGGCTGAAGCATCGATCTCAACCCTCCTCATCACCGGGGAGAGCGGGACCGGGAAGGAACTGTTCGCGCGGTATGCGCACCGCTTGATCCGCGATGAAGGCAGCCCCGGGTTCTCTCCTTTCATCAAGCTGAACTGCGCCGCCCTCCCTGAAACCCTCATGGAGAGCGAGCTCTTCGGATACGAAAAGGGCTCATTTACCGATGCCCGGTCGGACAAGAAGGGTCTGTTTGAGATGGCGGAGGGTGGATCGATCCTCCTCGATGAGGTCGGCGAGATGAAGCAAAGCCTCCAGGGAAAGATCCTGCGGGTGCTGGAGAATCGAATGGTACGGCCGATCGGCGGGAGCGAGGAGATCCCCATCGATGTGACGGTCATCGCCACAACGAACAGAAACCTCGCGGAAGCGGTAGAGAAGGGCGATTTCAGGATGGATCTATTCTACCGGTTGAACACGTTCTATCTGCATGTGCCCCCGCTCAGGGAGCGGAAAGAGGACATTACGCTCCTTGCCAACTACTATCTTTCGCAATTCGCCACGCGATTTAAAAAGAAAACCGTGAAAAAACTCTCTCCTGAAACAGACGAACTCATGAGAGCGTACCTCTGGCCGGGCAACATCCGGGAGCTTCGGAATCTGGTGGAAAGGCTTGTGGTGCTGGAAAGTGCGGAAGAGATCCTCCCGAAGCATCTGCCGCACTGGTTGACGGGACCGTCAAGCGTCATCGGCCATGCACCCGGGGGGAAGTTCACGCTCCCCGAAAGCGGCATCTCGCTCGACGACGTTGAAAAGGACCTGATCCTCCAGGCGCTGGAACGGACAAAGAATAATAAGGCGCAGGCGGCCAAGCTTCTGCAGATCAGCTATGATACCCTTCGGTACCAGGTAAAGAAATTTGGACTCGATTAACCAACGCCACCGGCCTGCGCCTGCTGAAGGGTGCGGTGGGACGGGTCCTCCGGCATAATGAACTGGATCCCTGCACGATACGAGTCCGCGGCTTCCCCATCCTTGCTCCACCGCACGACCCCCATACGCGGAACAGCATTGTCATAGAATTTGAGGAGATGTCCGGGTTTGAGCCGGTACGCGGTCCGGATGCACATTCCGTTCTCGCTGATATCGAGCATGTTGGCGATTAATTTTTTTTCTCCCTGTTCGGTCTCTGCGGCGACCACGGAGCAAGTGGGACCTTTCTCGACGGCCTTTCTTCTGAACCACCTCTTGTCTTCCCCCATCCAGTTTTCGAATGGTTCGTGTTCGCTCCCGCTGCAAGACTGTTCTTCCGACCGTCGCAGGGACATTCCCCGGCCGAGGGTTCGATCCACGAACAGTTTTATCCGGTCCAGATCAAAGGGTTTGGGAATGAGCAGGTCCGCATTCGCCTGAACGGACTGCAGCATTGCAGGCTCATTAACCGCCCCTGCGGTCATAATAATGATCTTTGTGTCCGGCGAAAATCTTTTGATGATCTTCATGATGTCCAGGCCGTTTATGTCAGGGAGGTTAACGTCGAGAAAACACAGATTGTAAAAGATATGGACTATCTCGTCAAGCGCGTCTTTGCCGCATGCAACGTCCTTGACATAGGTGTCGTCCTGCCGGAGCGAAGCGGAAAGGGAATACCGGATCAAATTTTCATCATCCACGATCAATATTCTTTTCATGAACCAGGGCTCCTCCCGGTTTATCCAATGATCGGATGGGTGCAGAGTACCGAGCAAAGTAAACTTATACATTAATTTGCAAAAAATATACCCCTAGTATGCCGCCTGTGGCATACGCGCTAACTTGCTAATTTCATACTGGTTAGGTCTTGCTGCCATCGCCTCTTCTCCCTCAGAAGTGTGAGTTGAGCGCCTTCTATATGGTGAATTTGCCATATTGAGCTGGTTATTTTCCCTATTCCCATATCCAGGAATCCATAATCTTGCTTCTTTCGTATTTTTAGTTGAAGAAGCTTTTCTCACCGCAGACGCGGAGACTCAGAGGACTGCTTGTTATTATAATGGATTGCCATGAGCAGCATCTTTTATTTATACCCTGATTATTCCGCTCATTTGCTTTTCAGCATTTCCGGTGCTATCTTTTAACCATGTACAAAAAGGTCCTTGCCGCGGTCAATGAACATCTGAACTCCGAGGTCTCCGCTCGCTACGCACTCCATCTTGCGAAACAGGCGAAGGCCCGGATCACCTTCTGCTCCATTGCTTCGAACGGGCTTTCGGGCAAGACATTTCAGGCAGCCGAAGATGCGGTCAAGCGGCTGGCCCGCGCGGCGCAGGAGCTTGGCGTGCATTCGGACTGCGTGCTCGAGACCGGTGACCCGTATGAACAGATCAGAAAGGTCGTCGCAGCGGAAAAGATCGACCTTGTCTTCGCGGCAACGCGCCACGAAGATGTCCGGAAGCGCTTTTATGCGCGCACCACGGCGCGGCGGCTCTCCCTCCACCTTCCCTGCTCGGTCGCGCTCGTGCGGGTCGTGCACCTGGGCAGGGTGCATCCGAAGACCATCCTTGTACCCCTCAAAGCGCGGATGGGCCACATCGCGGAGCGGGCCTTCTTCACCGCGCTCATGGCAGGCGCCTTCGAATCCCGCATCCATTTGTTCCATACCACCAAACCCATGACGCGGTTCTTCCACGGCGAGATCCACCTGACGCCCGCGGAATGGGAGGCCAGACTTCCGGCGGATATTGCTCTATTCGTCGAACAGTTGGACCGCAACGACATCAGCCATGAGAAAAAACTCTTGCCCGGCATTGCCGCAAGGACCATCACCATCGAGGCCGCGGCAAAACGGCACGATCTTATCATCATGGGCGCAAGCGAACGAAGCCTCCTGGACTCCCTCATCAGGGGCAATCCCGTGGAACGCGTCCTGCGCGAAACGACCTGCGATTTGATCATCCTGAGACCGAGGAAGTGAAACCGTTTACCACGGAGGCACAGAGGAAATGAGTGGGCATGACGGACGAAGGACGAGGGAAGAGAGACGTAAAAGCAAAAAGACGTAATCGTCCATTCTCCCTCGGATTTCAAACTGCGCGCCTCTGTTTCTCCACGGTAAACTTATTCTGACTCATGAAGATCAATGAACTGACAAAAGAAGACGTTTTCAAAACGCTGGTCGCTTCGGCCCAGGGCTTAAGCACGGAGGAGGTGCAGCGCCGGCTTGCCGAGTTCGGCCGCAATGAGATCACCGCAATAAAGGGGAAAAGCCTTGTCCTCAGGCTGCTCGGCCAGTTCACCCACTTCCTCGCCATCGTGCTCTGGCTGGCGGCTTTTTTTTCGTTTCTTTCCGAGTACCTCAATCCCGGCGAGGGCATGCTCACCCTCGGTCTCGCCATCGTAGCGGTCATCGTCATCAATGCGGTCTTCACGTTCACCCAGGAGTACCGCGCGGAAAAGGCGCTGGAAGCGCTGAAGAAACTGCTTCCCTTCAAGGTGAAAGCCATCCGGAGCGGAACAGAGAGCGAGGTGCCCGCCGAGGAGGTCGTTCCCGGCGACCTCATACGGCTTGCCGAGGGAGACAAGGTGCCTGCCGACCTCCGGCTGATCGAGTCAAATGCGCTGAAGGTCAATAATGCCTCCCTCACCGGCGAGTCGGAACCGGCGCTCCGGCGCAGTGAGCCCGTCCCGGGCGATCCCATCAACAGCCCGAACATCGCCTTCGCCGGCACGAACGTGGTGAGCGGGAACGGCGTCGGGGTCGTCTTTGCAACCGGTATGCGCACGGAGTTCGGGAGGATCGCTCTTCTGACGGAAACGGTGACGCCGGGTCTCTCCCCGCTCCAGAAAGAGATCGTGAAGGCCACACGGATCGTCGCGGTCATTGCCGCCGTGGTCGGCGCCTTCTTCTTTATCCTCGGTTTTGCCATCGGGAGGACCTTTTGGGCGAATTTTATTTTTACCATCGGCATCACCGTTGCGCTTATTCCCGAGGGCATGCTCCCGACCGTCACGCTCGCGCTCGCCATGGGGAGCCAGCGCATGGCGAAGCGGAAAGCGCTGATAAAAACGCTCTCTTCTGTCGAGACCCTTGGTTCGGTGACGGTGATCTGCACGGACAAGACCGGCACGCTCACCCAGAACAATATGGCGGTGGATACAATTTGGGTGGATGGGGAAATAGTTCAGCGTTCCCCCGATAGAATTATTCGAGGGCAGGCTGCGTTCGGAGTTCGGGATCAAGCGCCTTTACTCAACACTCCGAACGACTCGACTGAGTTCGTCGAAGTCTCCACGCTCCGAACTCTTCTCACCACGGCCGCCCTCTGCAATAACGCGAGCTTCGCTGACAACCAGTACCGCGGCGATCCAACCGAAACAGCGCTGCTCAAGGCCGCGCGCGAGGCCCTCGGCGACGTATCGGCAAAGCGGTTATTCGAGATCCCTTTTGATTCCGAACGGAAGATGATGACGATCGGCTGCGTGCAGGAAGGCGGCACAACGGCTTTTTCCAAGGGCGCCATGGAGCAACTGCTGCCTTTGTGCAGCCACTTTATGATCAAGGGAGAGCGCAAACCGCTCGAGGAGGTGAACCGGGAGGACGTTATTCACGCGGATCATGTGCTCATGGACATGGGCCTCAGGGTGCTGGCCTTTGCGTCAAAGGATGTTCACGACCCTGCGTCCTCCCCCCCCGGGGAAGCGGGTGGGGTGGTTGCGCATCCCGAAGACATTGAAAAGGACATGACGTTCCTTGGCCTGATCGGGCTCCAGGACCCGCCGCGGCCCGAAGTGCCCGAGGCCGTCAAAAAATGTCATGGCGCGGGGATCCGCATCATCATGATCACCGGCGACGGGAGCCGGACCGCCCTTGCCATTGCCAAACAGATCGGACTGGTCCAGGGAACTCCGGTGATCATCGAAGGCTCCGCATTCGGTCAGATGACCGACCAGGAGCTGACGGAAAAACTGGCGAGCAAAGAGCTGATCTTCAGCCGCATGACGCCCAAACACAAGATGCGCGTCGTGTCGCTCCTGAAGGACAAAGGAGAAGTGGTTGCCGTGACCGGAGACGGCGTCAACGACGCGCCCGCGCTGAAGAAGGCGGACATCGGCATAGCCATGGGAATTACAGGCACTGACGTGGCCAAGGAAGCCTCGAACATGGTCCTGCTTGACGATAACTTCGCCACGATCGTGAATGCCGTGGAGGAGGGGCGAACGGTCTACGAGAACATTAAAAAGTTTCTCACCTATATCTTCGCGTCGAATATCCCCGAGGCGGTGCCGTACCTCGGCTATATCCTGTTCAACATCCCGCTCCCGCTCACGATCCTCCAGATCCTGCTGGTCGACCTGGGCACCGACATGCTTCCCGCTCTCGCGCTGGGCGCTGAAAAGCCCACGCCCGGCGTTATGCAACGGCCGCCGCGAAAAGTGAACGAGCGGTTGCTGAACTTCCCTCTCGTGGCCCGGGCATATCTGTTTCTCGGCCCGCTCGAAGCCGTGGCCTGCATGTTCGGGTTCTTCTGGGTGCTGAACAACGGAGGGTGGACCTGGGGTACCGTGCTCCCGGCCTCGGACCTTCTGTATATGCAGGCGACCACGGCCTGCCTGACCGCGATCGTTGTCGCCCAGGTCGCGAATGTCTTCGCCTGCCGTTCGCCGCGGGAGTCGGTGTTCACGACCGGGTTCTTTGCGAACAAGCTCATCTTCGCCGCCGTCGCGGTCGAACTCGCGCTCCAGCTCTTCATCGTCTACCATCCCCTGGGAAACAAGGTCTTCTCCACTGCCCCGATCTCGCTCCGCACCTGGCTCGTGCTCATTCCCTTCGCGTTTCTGCTGCTTCTGGCCGAGGAAATGCGGAAGCTCATCGCAAAGAAGATGCGTCCTGCGTAGTGAACAAGAGCGCCATGAATTTATGCTATACTCTTTATTGGAACACCATCCCGTCGGATATTCTTTCAATTTACCAAGGAGGGCCCTATGCTCGTGATCGCGGACAATCTCAGTGTAAGGAACAAGACCTATATGGACGCGGTGAAGAAAAAAGACAAGAAGGCCATCGAAGCCATGGCAAAGGAACTTGCCGCCAAAGGCGCGGACATGATCAATGTACAGGTCTCGCTGGACGGTGTCGGCGACGAGATATTCCTCCCGATGGCGGTCGAGGCCGTGCAGCAGGGCTCGGACCTGCCCCTCTGCCTGGACTCGCGGAATGTGAAGGCGCTCAAAATCGCCGTCCCGCTCTGTACGGAACCGCCGATCATCAATTATCTTTCCGCGGATGAGAAGGACCCCGATGAGCTCCTGAGCCTCGTTCGGGAGAGCAGATCGAACATCGTCATCAGGGCGCTCAAGGGCACGGTACCCGCCACGCTCGAGGCGAAGCTCATGGTCCTCGAGGACCTGATCGAACAGGCGAATGAGGCGGACATCCCGAACGAGCGGATCTTTGCGGACCCGTCGGTGGTCCACATCGCCAGGGGCAACGGGCAGGAGCATCTGCTCAACACCCATGAAAGCATCGTGGTGTTGAACGAGATGGTCGACCCGCCGCTCAACACGGCGGTCTGGATCTCGAACGTGACAACGGGACTGCCGAAGAATGTTAAGTCCATTGTGGCCTCGGCGTATCTCGCCTATCTTGCGGGAGCGGGGCTGAGCGCTGCGATGGTGAATGTGAACGATGCGGAGCTTATGAAGGTGGTATATCTGATCAAGGCGTTCCGCGACGAGATCACCTTCGCGGCGGGGGATTTGGGGTAAGAACAGATAATCGATGGCTGGTAAAAAAACAGCAGGGGCAGTCTGCCTCCGCTGTTTTTTTTGGACTATGGTAGCCGCAGGCTTCAGCCTGCGATATGAATACCTTATATAAAATATTTAAATCCCGGCGATAACTTTCCGGATCATTTGCTTTGCCGCCGGCACACGGTTTTTAATGGTAGTCCACACCAGACTATAGTCCACCCCAAAATAGGCATGGATCAACCGGTCTCTCATCCCCGCCATCTCTTTCCAGGGTACTTCCGCATGTTGTCGTTTGATTTCGTCGGGAATATTCCGGGAGGCTTCGCCGATGATCTCTAATTTCCGTACCACTGCGCTGGTAGTTTTATCGTCTTGCTGAAACTGCTCAAAAGTCATCCCCTCGATAAAGCGCTCAATGCTTTCCATCGCGGCAAGTATATCGGAGAGGTAGAGCTTGTATTCTCTCATGCCGGGACGACCTCTTTGAGAACGGAATCTCTGATCTCTTTCCTCAAAGCCCTCCTCGGAACAACATCGACTTTTTGGCCGAGCTTTTCCTCAAGGAACAAACCGAGACCTACGAGGTCGAAAAGGTCGGCGTTGTCTTCAAAATCAACAAGAACGTCAATATCACTCGCCTGTTTCTGCTCGCCGCGGACAACGGATCCGAAAACGCCGATCTCTCGAACCTTATACGTTTTAAGCTCACGGTGAAGGGCTTTTATGGATTTAATTATTTCTTCTTTGTTTTTCATGACCCGCCTCTTGGCATGCGTCGATCTCACAGAAATAGTATCTACCGTAATTCTACCCGAATGCCCTTACAAAATCAATCGCACAAATACTATTCCGGAAGTTTTGGCAGCCGGTTCAGATTGGCGACAAACCGGACATGATCAAGGGGCTTATTCTCTTTCAATATCCAGAACGTCTCAGCGGCAATCGTGCTTCGGAATAAGAGGTTCCTTTGCCATCATCCAACGCGCCAACCTCAAGACTTTTTCTGCTGCTTCAATTTTTTCATCAATTCTGTTCTGGTTAGATGCGGTATGCTTTGCTGGTCTATCACAAAATCAACATTACTCCACGGAATTTCAGGCTCATGCTCCCATGGTGCAGTAAAATCCTGATCTTCGCTCGGTCGCGTAAATTTACATTCACCTGCGGGAGTTTCATTGAGAATTTTCAGCGCATTTGTAACATTTTGAATGGAGAGAGCGAGTAACTGTAACAGAGCCCCCATTTTTTCTATTTTCCAGTTTATACAATACCGACGAGAGGTAATACTTCTGTTTCCTTTGGTATTTCCAACAGGATTTACAATAAAAAACGATGCACCGTACTTTGAGCCCCCTAAAAACTGCATCTCTGAAGGAGGCGGAGCCACACCATATTCATGCTCAAGGGCGAATGACATGGTGAAACCACCTGGCTGTATTCGAAATCCGTGCTTAATGCTTTTATATTCATTGATATTATGCTCATCTAGGAATTCGTGCGATAGCCGTAGCCAAAGTTGAGAGAACAACTCGATTGTTGATTTCTGTTTTTCAGTTCCCGGCAAGTACCAATTACAAACGATTTTGGAGATGGCAAGCCATGAAACGTAGTTGTCCTTAAACGTGAACCTTGTATAGAGAGATTCGTCTTCATTACTGATTTTCTTGACGATCTCTCGAAGATCGTGATTAGTGCACTTAGCGATCCAAGCATATGCGGCGTTAGGAGCTTGGAGCAAGGCGCCAACTAAGGAAAAGAATGTCTCCTGCGCATGGTGAAATGCTGATCTTAGTGCGATTGATGCACGTTCTTCATCTTCCGAACCCATGTAAAGTTTGAAAAGATATTCGTAGTATTCCGCATCTATTCCAGAAAGGAATTGGGTATTCCTTTCGTGTAGTTGTGCTTCCCAAACGCAATATGGCTCATCATTTACAACTATGATTGTGTTATCAAGCATCGTATCTCTTCAAATAAATAGAAACCCAGCCACATCATGAGTCCCACCCATTGGATTATGCGAAGCATAATCCAACAACCTACTTTATCCTTCTGCGTTTTGATTTCTCCGGCGCGGGCAGCAGACTCGTGTACTTATGATACAGCTCGAACAGAAATGCTACCCGCTCGGCATCGGACGCGAAAGTCTTCTTCCCATATGCGGCATCGACGGACTTATCCAGCGCCTGATGCGCTTTGCGTAAGTCCGGCGGCATGGCAACGGGATCGTACAGGTCTGCTAACGACGCATCGGGATGCGCAGCACGAGCATCAAGAACGCCCTGCGCGACATCTTCGATAGTTGTTTTCTGTTTGTCAGTCAGATCGCTCGGCCAGGGGAAATTGTTGTAGACTAAACTACCAGTATAGCGATAGTCGCTTTTCAGTCTCCCTGCAATTTGTCGAACCCATGCCATGTGCATTGTGGAGCAAAGCATGCTAAATGTATACAAGGAAGCTTGCGGAATCATCCAAAGAGCGTTACTTGCAATTATGTTCTTTGATGCATAACCAATCGGTATAAATTGACGACGCTCAGATGAGGTTTCCGGAATAACAAGGTAATCTGTATCTGGTTGAGATGTATAAAAAAACAACGTAGGATTTTTTGCTGCTTCACGTGTCGGCGCAGCACTGCTTTTTGCGCGGAAGTCCCGCACCCGTTCGACACGGGCCATTACTTCGGGCAAAACTCGTAGATCGCGCGGTGAGGCATCTTTCAGCCATAGACAGTATCGCTTCTTACTATTGATGAAATCCTCCGAACCCATATAAGACCGAATAAAACGCGCTGCATCAGGCTCACTTTTAATAAGTGCCTTTCTTTCCTCTTCGTCAATAATAAAATTACCGTTATCACTCGGTTTGTTGCCATAACGTATAACAGAAACATTGCAGATTGGTGTTTGACGCTTCTTGATTATAATGTCCGGTCCGGGCGCAAGATAGGGGGTAATATTGTCAACCGCGATTTCGTGGGGCTCGCTTACGAGATCAGCGTATTCAAAGAGGCGTTTTCTGGGGATATCGAAGAGCGCGAATCCGATAATGACACAATGGACCGCTGCTTGCCCACGTGCCTCATTGCTCCACCTAAATGTGCGGTGGGCAAAATGAATTCTGACACCAAGCTGTAATAGTTCTGCCCATAGTAAACTGACTTGTTCGCCTTGAGTGATGGAATTAGTCGAAACAAAAGCAATCTTCACGCGCTCTCGCGGAGGTTTTGGCATATCTGGTAAATTGTCGAGGAAACCGGCAATCCTATCATCGCCCCGTACATAGTGCGCAGCCTTTATATACCACGCTGCAACGTAATCCAGATCACTTGCTCCTTTAACGCCTCTGAACACAAGCGCCATGTCGGCCTTCTGCGCCGCGTTCTGGTAGTGCTTCCCCACAAACGGCGGATTGCCGAGAATATAGTCAACATGCTCGGCGGAGATGACCTTATTCCAGTCCATCTGAAGTGCATTGCCGCAAAGGATCGATGCCGAGTGAATCAGCGGCAAGCGGCGGAAGTACTGGCCGAACTCTTCGGATACCTTCATATTCATCTGGTGGTCTGTAAGCCAAAGCGCGACCTGGGCGATCTGGGCCGGGAACTCCTCGATCTCGATGCCGTAGAATTGGTTCACATCGACCTGAATCTCTCGCCACAGTGTATCAAGCTTCATTTGACTCGTTTTATGCGCGGCCCGGAGAATTTCGAGTTCAAGCAACCGCAGTTCTCTATATGCGATGACCAGAAAATTGCCGCATCCGCATGCTGGATCGAAGAATTTAAGACCAGAAAGCTTCTTATGCAGTTCAAACAGCTTGTTCGTGTTCCTCTTCGCGGATTCGAACTCCGCCCAGAGATCGTCGAGGAACAAGGCCTTAATAAGTTTAAGGATGTTCTCTTCGCTGGTGTAGTGCGCTCCGAGATTGCGCCGCCGGGCCGAACCCTCCTCGTCCATGACGCACTGAAAAAGCGCTCCGAAGACGGCGGGTGATATCCTCCCCCAGTCAAGCGCGCAGCAGTCGAGAAGCAAAGCGCGCATTGCGCTATCACAGGCGGATATCGGCAGGGTCTCCTCGAACAGCCGACCGTTTACATACGGGAAAGCGGTGAATACTTCATCGAGGCCTTTTTGGCGTTTACTTTCGGCTGTATTCAGGACCTGAAACAGAAGCGACAATTTCGGCCCGAGATCGGAGCCGTCTTCGACAGTGTTGTTCTCGATAAAATCACGGAACGAACCGCGCGGTTCAAAGAGCGTGGTGTCCTCGGCAAAGAGGCAGAAGAGCAGCCGCACCAACATCACTTCAAGGACGTGTCCCTCGTAACCAGCGGATCGTAAGCGGTCATGGAGCTTACCCATGCGCTCGGCCGCCTTGATGTTGACCGGGTCCTGCGCCTCAATACGCTGCGTGGTATAGCCTGCGATGAAACCTAAAAGCTTGATGTGTTTGTAGAGGTCTTTGAGGGGAAATTCAGTACGGGTGTCGGTGTCGAGGTCATGCAGACGGATGCGGGCGAAATCGGAGACAATAATGTACCGGGGTAGATCACGCTCCGCGAGGCCTTCAAAGTATTCCAAAACCTGCTTATACGCTGAATCAAGGTCCTTGCCGGCCGACTTGTGCTCGGCGACGAGCATCCCCTTCCACAGAAGGTCGATGAAGCCGCCCTTGCCGCCTTTTTCCTCGAAGCGTTTCCGCGCACGCTTGACCGGCTCCTCAAAGCTCGCCAGCCGCCTGCGCGTCACGCCGAAGACGTTGAAGAACTCGTTCCAGAACGTCTGCGCCTCTGCGCTCTCCGACTTCTCGCTTTCCCACTCACGGGAGAACGCGAGGGCGCGGTCTTTGATTTCGTTCAGTGATAAGGGCATATTATCAAGGGCCTCGAACAAACTCTTTCAGGGGAAAAGATATTACAGTTGGCGAGAAATAGCAAGGAGATTGATACTGATGGGGTTAATCAGTCGGTTAGGTCCTTGACGAGACGGAGAGAGAGCGCATTGAGTTGCGCTTACCGCTTCATAAAGTCCTTCTGCACTTCCGGAATGAGCCGCTGATACTCCTCGTAGGGAATCTTCGAATGCCAGTTGTCCGTCACAATACCAATGCCGATCACCAGATAGAACAGCGCGATCAGGAAAACGGGAAAGAGCCAGGGCTGTACGATCCGGACTTTTTTACCAATACCGGCAGTGAGATCGAGCGCGCCTTCGGCGGGGCAACGGCTTACGCAGGTCAGGCATCCGAAGCATTCCTCTGATTTCACTACCTCTTTTTTCTCCACATCGATCAATGACGGACAGTGCTCGGTGCAGGCATGACAGTGGATGCACTTCTCTTCGTTCCGCCGCACCTTGAATGGGCTGAATCTGCTGAGCAAACCAAGAAGCGCGCCGTAGGGGCAAAGATAGCGGCACCAGAAGTTCTTGTACAACAGGGAGAGCACGCCGAGCGCGATGAGGACCCACATGGTGAGCGTGGTCATCTCGGTGAAGAACTTCAACATCCGCACGTCCACGATCTTGTAGTAGTCGGCGATAAAGAACAGTGCCATCATGCTCGTCGGCATGGCAATGCCGATCAGGAACAGGAAGAGACCAAGGAGAAGGTACTTGATCGACCGGAGGGAGATGTCCGTGAAGGGACCGATGCGGAAGTTCCTCCCGAACACCTTCTCCCCCGCCATCCAGACATACTGCGACAGCGTGCCGACGGGGCAGATCCAGCCACAGAAGCCCTTTTTCATGGCGAGGGAGACGCCGAGGATCGCCGCGAACATGATGAAGCCGGACGGATGCACTGGTTCGACAATGCCGGTCAGGAGAAATAACTTGAAGGCCATGAGCCCGCCGATCGCCAGGAAGCCGTCCACCGACGGCGGTCTCTGGACGAACGGCTGGCCCGCGACCTCGAAATGCAGGACGAACTGATAAAACCGGTAGCCGATGAATACCGTGAGCGCGAGAAAACCGAACTGCACCGCGTATCGCAGAAAACGAATATACTTTATTTGACCTTCCATGGTTGTAATCATACTGCATTTTCAGTTTTTTCGATATGACGGAAATCATAAAAAAGCGATGAATATCCCCTGCGGCATACTGGTTATGTATGAGAATTCCCCGGCAATGCATATGGCGAAAGCAGGTGGAAGCTCAACACCGAAGTCCGGCCCCGGACTTCCTGCGCTTGAATAAATGCGGGAATATCCCTTACATTTGCCACGAAAATATGATATTTTAAATCATGGCCCACGAACTCCACGAATTCTTCTACCCCAGGACCGTCGCGCTCATCGGCGCCACGGACAAGCCCACCAAGCCCGGAACAGCCATTCTGGAGAACCTCGCCCACTTTAACGGCGCGGTCTATCCCGTGAACCCGAAGCATGAGAATCTGCTCGGACACCGCTGTTACCCGGCCATCGGGTCAATACCGGACCCGATCGATCTGGCCATCATCGCCCTGCCCTCTCCGCTCGTGGAAAAGGAGATCGACGCCCTGCATGAAAAAGGCATTCGCCGGGTCATCATCATCAGTTCCGGATTTGCCGAGGCAGGCGACGAGGGTATCGCCATGCAGAAGCGTATCGCTGAAAAAACAAAGCAGCATGGCATCCGGGTCATCGGACCGAACTGTCTCGGCGTGTACAACACGGACAATGGGCTCGACAGTTTCTTTGTCTCCCGGGAGCGCGTATCGAGGCCCGTGGCGGGACGTCTCTCGATCATCTCGCAGAGCGGCGCCATCACCGTCATCCTGATGGAAGCGTTCGCCCGGGACGGCATGGGCATTGCCAAGGCCGTGAACTACGGCAACCGGCTTGATGTGGATGATGCGGACTGCCTCGACTATTTTAGAGAGGACCCGCAGACCAGTGCGGTCGCCATGTACATGGAGTCTGTGGCCGATGGGAAAAAGTTCCTGCGCGCGGCAAAGGCGTTCGCGGCGGACAAACCGCTCGTGGTCTGGAAAGCGGGCAAATATGAACTGGGGGCCGCTGCCGTTGCGTCTCACACGGCAACGCTGGCGGGAAAGTACGGACTGTATCAGGCCGCCTTCCGGCAGGCCGGATCTGTCGAAGCCTACGGCTTCGATCACATGATCGACGCGGCAAAGGCGGTTACGCTCATGAACTATCCCTGCATAGGGGACCGTCTCCTGATCGTGACGAACGGCGGCGGTATGGCAGTCGCGGCTTCCGATCAGGCCCAACAGGAAGGATTCACGATGCCGGTCATGCCGCAGGAGGTACAGGAGCGGCTCGGCCGGACCTTCCCCTCTTTCTTTGTAACACGGAACCCCATTGATATCACCGGCAGCGGAAAAAATGAGGACTATTACACGGCACTCAAAGAAGCGCTGCCGCACTACGATGCCGCGGTGGTCATCGTGCTGATGGGCGCCACCACCGTGACCGAAGAAGCGACCGGCATGATAGCCCGCGCCTGCCACGAGGCGAAGAAACCGGTAACCTGCTGTATCCTGCAGGGCCTGGGCTATACGCAAGAGGCCATGTTCTCACTGGTGAAACTCGGCATCCCCGTCTACCCGTCGCCCGAGCGCGCGGTGCGGGCGCTTGCGGCACTCAGAAAAGCGACGTGCAGAAAGACTTAGACAAAAAACGATCGCGTTATTCTCCTCGGTACGTTCGGCTGAACTCACGTCGAAGCCTTGACCTGTTCGCGCGATGTTTGAACTTGAATCGACCCCTCACCCCAGCCCTCTCCCGCAAGGGGCGAGGGAGGTTTGCATCCTCTCCCCCACGAGGGAGAGGACCGAGGTGAGGGGGATTGGTTGTAACTGAAGATCGCGTTATGAAAACTCCACAAGAGATCATTCAATCCGCATTACAAGAAGGCCGCAAGGCGCTCTTCGAACACGAGGGCAAGGAGCTTGCGAGCTCGGCGGGTATTCTCGTCCCGCGGCATGTGCTGGTCGAGCCCTCCGACCACAAGGCCATCGTGGCCGCCGGCGAGAAGCTCGGCTTTCCCGTCGTGCTCAAGGCCGTTTCCCCCGATATCCTGCACAAAACCGACGCGGGGGCTGTGATGCTGAACATCGCCACCAGCGCGGCGCTTTCGGCCTCGATAACGACGATGAAGAATATGACCGCGTCACGGGCGCCGGGAAGCATGATCCGGTATTTTCTGATCGAGAAGATGATGCCTGCCGGGCTTGAGCTTTTGATCGGCGGTCTGCGCGACGAACAGTTCGGCCCCTCCATTGCCTTCGGGCTCGGCGGCGTCTGGGTCGAAGCGCTGAAAGACGCGGTCTTCGGCATCCTGCCCATGACGCGCGAGGAGCTGCTCGACATGATCGCCCGGACCCGGGCAGGCATGTTCCTGAAAGGGTTCCGGGGAAGTCCGGCGCTCGACCAGGAGGCCGCGCTTTCGATCATGACCGCCCTGTCGAAGCTTATGGCCGACTATCCCGAGATCAAAGAGATCGATCTCAACCCCGTCCGCGTTTACGCCAGGGGCGCGGCAGCGCTCGATGTGCGGGTGATCCTTGCATAAGTGGAGCGTCGACTTCGGCGCAAACCGAAAATATTTCTGCGCTGTCATCCTCGAAGGACTTTATCGGTGACATGCTGTTTTCAATATTTTGTTAAGAACTGATTTCCCGGCTGGAGTGGTACATCACCGAGATATTCAAGAGGGAGTTCGGGTCGGAATCTGTTTGGGGAGCCAAGTGCAAACAGCAGAAGATCGGCGGGGAGTATGCTGTCATCGCGAAACTCGACAGATCGCTTCTATATAGTAGTGAAGTGAAACCCTCGCCGCCCCGGGCAGATCTACGACAGCGAGTTTGAAACTCACGCGGTTTTCATTCCTTGAAATTCCACTGTTTCATGCCGTGGTTGCCGGCTTCTATCTTGAAACGGTAACTCAAAAAGACCATGCGGGGATACTATAAAGTGTAATTAATCCAAGTTCTCATAAACAGGTTTTCTCAATAACTTTTTTTGCTTCTTCTTTGGTAATGCCATATTGATAGTAAATATATAATGACACCATGTCAGCGAGTTGGGCCGCCGCGATATCCGGCATGATCTCAAGAATCTCTTCCTTGAAATAATTTGCCGCTTCACAAAGAGGCATGTCATTCTTTTTTAACATTCATTTTCTCCCCTCATATTTTAGTAAACAAACCTGATCCAACAAGGATCAAGACAATACCGAAATAGCTTGCCAGCCCGCACTTTAACGAAGCCAAGTATAAGCAATATCGCAAGGGTAGTCAAGACAACACTTTGAATAAGCGGGTTATGAATAACTGAATGGGATGATTGATACAATGCCCCTTTTTGCCTCCCCCCCTATTGAGGAGAAACAAAGGAGAACTTTGCTTGCCGGGAAAGTTTAGAAAACGTAGCATCACTGAAAAAGATTGAGTTTTGGGGAGATCGTCGGCAAGCAAAGCGGTTTTGCTTCCCTTAACTCTTTTAATAGTTATACTTTACCGCCAGCGAGACGATATTGTTCGTCGTGCTCGTCCCCGTCGCGTTCTCCTTGCTGGTCTGGAGATCGCACTCTCCCGCCCGGTTCTTCATCAGCGACCATTCAGCGCTCAGGAACATTGAAAAACGCACCGTATGCCCTTCGACCCTTCGGCAAGCTCAGGGCTCAGTGAGAACGGAGCGTGTATTGATATTTTTAGCATTTATCCGTTCGTGGTGAGCCTGTCGAACCACAAAAAGACTTTTTCAACAACCTGTTTGACCTTGACAAAGATAGCAAGAATAAAAAAACTCCCCCTATTTTACCCTCAGGGTAAAACGGACACCGTTAATGGACCGGGATGATGCGCGACACAGCCCACAATGTGATTCAGGACCACGAACGCAAGCAGAAATATCTTCATGGATGTCCTTGAAAAAAATTCATCCGGCCGGACTGTGTTTGAAAGTCACCCTGTGTCCATTCGCTTGCGATGGAGATTTGCTAAAACTAACGACGTCTCCAGCCGCTCCAGACCGGGAACCCGTTATCGTCTCTGAGCATGAGGGTTTCACTCCCTTTTTTGACCTCCGCGGCAATGATCGCGGGCTTCTGCTGGAACATGATGCGCGATCCTCTCACATCGATGCGATCTCCCTTCTCGATCTTGAGGTCCTGGTTTTCGATGAACCAGGCAGGCCCTAAATGGACCGGGATCGTCTCCTTGTCCGTCTTTAGAAGTAGGTGAATACCCTGACCCATTCCCTTTGTCGGGGTCAGGAGCGCAAGGTTGATAACTTCACCGGATACTGTTTCCACGGTCTTTGAATCGTACATCCGTCCGTACGGGGCTCCGGAGCCCCAGCCTCCGCTGCCCTTCCACCTCATGCCACGCTGCGCAAATGCGGCAGGAGGTAAAACCATCCCTGCGACTAAGAGCACCAATACGATCATTCTCAACGTCTTCATTGTTATCCCCTCCTTGAGAGAAAAGAATGTCCGGCCATGACGGCCGGAAAATCAAATTATACCACTATTTATTCTGTACCTGCAGGGATGGAGTCTTATCTTTTTTTACCTTTTTTCCCGGTGCCCCGCCTGAGGACGGATGGTAGCGGCGATCCGTCCTCCTGTTATTCTCCTGATCCATTCATTTTAACTTTAATCCAGGCAATCATTTCTCCACTACCCCGGGGCAAAGATGACTTGACATCGGGACTCGACCTCTGGTAGCATTACAATGTCAATAAAGGGGAGTAGCTGAATCGTGGCTATCGACAGCACGGCTCGATAAGAGCCCGGTACCACGAGTTAGATAACACTAACAAGCAAGACCTTTATCGCGCAATATATTCTGCGGCGGTAAAGGTCTTTTTTTTGGCCCGAATAAAGCAAGGCAGCATGAACGGTTTGTTTTTAACAGGCTGTTGAAAAAGTCTTTTTGTGGTTCGACAGGCTCACCACGAACGGATAAATACGAATAAATTCAATACACGCTCCGTTCGCCCTGAGCCCTGAGCTTGCCGAAGGGTCGAAGGGTAAACTAAGTGTTTTTCAACAACCTGTTAAGGTTTGACCTGAGCAGTTACCAAAAATAAAAGAAAGGGGGAATTGAAATGCGGCCAAGTGAAAAAGAAGCGGAATATTTTGCGAGAATGGCATTTGAGGAAAAGAAGAAGCTCGAGGAGGAAAAACACAGGCGGCTTGCCGGGGAAGAAAAGAAAAAACGGAAAGAACTTCACTTTATGATGTGCCCCAAGTGCGGGATGGAACTGATCGAGATAGACTACAAGGAAATTAAGATCGACAAATGTTCCGAGTGCGACGGGGTCTGGCTCGACGCCGGAGAGATGGAGCAGGTGGCAAAGATGGACAAGATGGGCCTCGACAAACTCTTCAGCGTTTTTAAGAAGTAGCATGGCGGCCCGCGTTTTTTGTGATGCCAGGGCTGAGAGGGGACAAGCCGGATGAGATGCAATTGCGGTCCGCCCGTCCCGCCGTCGTTGTCACTTTGATCCCGGACCGTCCGGAGTATTGTTTCTGGAGGTATTGTGCATTCGCATCGACTCAGTGTTGAAGAGGTACTGGCAGAACAGAAGACGACGCCGCAGGGGCTCGGCAGCGATGAGGCGCGGGCGCGCCTCGATCAGTACGGCCCGAACGAACTGGTGGAGAAGAAGAAGTCTCCATTCATGATGTTCCTCGACCAGTTCAAGGACTTCATGATACTCATCCTCATTGCCGCCGCGCTTATTTCAGGCTTCATCGGCGAAGTCTCGGACACGATTGCCATCATTGTCATTGTTGTCCTGAACGCGGTTGTCGGGTTTATCCAGGAATACCGCGCGGAAAAGGCCATGGCTGCCCTGAAAAAAATGGCCGCGCCGTCCGCAGCAGTCATGAGAAACGGCATGCCGGAAACCATCTCCGCTTCCCGGCTTGTGCCGGGCGATGTCGTTCTGCTCGAGGCGGGGAAAATCGTCCCCGCTGACATGCGAATGATCGAAGCCGCTCTTTTTA
>JALNZF010000011.1 GCA_023229435.1 Nitrospirota bacterium | reverse complement strand
GCTTGTTTTTCTGCATGCTCAATTCATATCATATTTTCCTCATCCATTACAAGCTAAAAACCCTTACGTAGAGCGGGTTCTGTGAGCTTTCAAGCTCATTTTTACCCACTCGGTAAGGACAAGACCCGTTTTTTATAAGGAACCTCACCCGCTTGTGTAAATCGAGTGATGTAGTCAATCGCTGGCCTACTCTCTTGATCAATGGCTTTCTCTCTGAGCCAAGCAAGAGTGCGTGCTAAGCGACCCATATTATCTTCTGTATAGCCTTCTAGTGCTTTCGAGATTGGATCAAATGTTCCTGGTGTAGCTTTCTGTTTTGACTCAGCACATATCACATAATCGTTCTCAGATATAGTAGTTGCATTTTGCCTATGCAATATAACTATATCTGAAAGCGGAGCTGACTTTTTGCGATCCTGCTTGTAGCGCCACTTTCTGATAAGCGTGGTAACTTCCGGCCTTTCTGTGCTGAGAAAATAAAGCGCGAGTATTTCTCCAAAATCGCCGGACATAACCGCACCTGGATCCGGCAGTTTATTTGCGACTATCTCTGCTGCAGATAAGCCGGTTTCTTCAATGCGATCTCTGATTTGCTGAATAGTTGTATAGCAATGCGGGAGTTGTTGAACTAAATAATCTTCAAGAATAGTTGCTTGGTCTGGCCTCAAGACATGACAACGCACAGGTAGGCTACCTGGTGGCATCATATGCGGTTGAAAAGCACCCGAGACATTCATACCGGTTTACCCTCAATAGTATCTTCCAACGTGGCTTCAAGGAGTTGGCGGCGGAAGATCGAGGTAGTCGTGATACGGGATTCCAACTCATCGCACAGCTTCATCAGTTCGTCCACCTTCGCCAAAATCCGATGTTGTTCTGCCGAGCCCATAGGGTCACTACTTTTATGTCATTTGGTAATTAAGTAGACACGTCCAATGATTCCAGGCCGCTGCTGAACCGCTGCTGAACCGGGTAGGCGCTTCCGTAATTCGGGAGTCAGTGAATCCCGAATTTGGGGATAGCTTTGGTAAAATTGCCGGTAGCGACGCAGTTCACGTTCCTCAGCCCTCGTCACTCCATTTCTCTGCAGCGTCGCCGATAGACGCTCAAGCATCTTTTCACCATAGGCAACCCGATCAAGGCCGCCCTGTTCATACTCAAAAATATGGCACCCGACAATCCAATTTCTCAGGAACTTATTGGGGTCTATACTGTTGCACAATCTGTGAAGACATAGGGCCGAAACCCTCCAAGATGTTTACATTTACACGATGGTATCGCATTTTGCGATACCATTCTTTCGATTCTTTTCCCCTGCCCCCCGAAAGTGGCTACGCCACAAACGGGGCAGGCTCTTTGTGTTGTATATGCATAGGTGGGGTTTCTGGCTGCTAAGGTACTATAAACGAAGGGCTTTGTCAAAGACATTCATGCTTTTGGCATTACGTCTCTGGGAAAATAAAAAGAAGGGATAACAAGGCAGGGCGATTACGAAATGAGTAACATCAAAAAAACTATGGGGCCGTTGGTTCCTGGGGATTCTGTTTCTTTAAAAATTCACTGACGGCGTTCATGATCGAAGAGGCAACGGCCGTTTTCGGCATGGTCGGCACTTCGGTCCTCTTCCCTGACCGGTCAATGATCGTCACGGCGTTCGTATCAACGCCGAATCCCGATCCGTTCCGGAGCAGGTCATTGACAACGATCATATCAAGATGTTTGTCTTTCAGTTTTTTCAGGGCGTTCTGTTCAATGTTGTCCGTTTCAGCGGCAAAACCTATCAGCAGACGCTTTCCTCCCGCCTTGCCAAGTTCGAGCAGGATATCTTCGGTCCGTCCAAGCTCGAGGGTTTGGGCCGCGTCTTCTTTTTTAATTTTATGGTCCGATGTCCGGAGAGGCTTGAAATCAGAAACCGCGGCGGCCATGATGACGATATGGCTGCGGTCAAGATGCTCCGTCACCGCACGATGCATGTCCCCGGCGCTGACCACGGAAACCACTTTCATTCCCCATGGCGGCGCAAGCTGGGTGGGGCCGGTTATCAGGATCACCTCAGCGCCCCGGTCCCGTGCCGCAGCGGCAAGCGCATACCCCATCTTCCCTGTTGAGGGATTACTGATAAAGCGGACCGCGTCAATAAACTCGCGGGTCGGTCCCGCTGTTACCAGCACGGTCTTTCCCGCAAGGTCTTTTTGCGTCAAGCAAACGGCAAGCTCCTGGATGATCAGCCCTATATCCGCAAGCCTGCCCTTACCCTCGGTGCCGCAGGCAAGGCTGCCGGTACCGGGTTCGACAAACCGCACGCCGCTATCCTTCAGGACCGCAATGTTTCTCTGGAGCCGGGGATTACGGTACATACGGTCATTCATGGCGGGCGCGATAAGGAGCGGACAATCGATTGCCATCAGGGCCGACGTCAAGGCATCGTCCGCAATGCCTGCGGCGATCTTGCCGATGATGTTCGCCGTGGCCGGAGCGACGAGCGCGAGGTCCAGACCATCGGTGATCCCGATGTGTCCGATGGTGGCCTGGTTTCCGCCTGTAAACTCATCGAATAATACCGGTCTGCGGGAGAGTGTCTCAAAAGTCAGCCGGGACACGAATTTCTCCGCGCACGTTGTCATCGCGACACGCACCTCGGCGCCCTGCTCCGTCAGCCTTCGCAGCAGGTCTACCGCCTTGTATGCCGCGATGCTGCCGGTCACGCCGAGCAGAATCCGTTTCCCTGATAAAAGGTTCTCCTCCACGCCTGAGACTCCCTATTCCTCGCTCGTTCCCGTATCTTCAGGTTTCTCGTCCATCTCTTCTTCGCCGAGGCCATCTCCTTCAGGCTCCTCTTCAGCCCCCTCTTCCTCCGCAGACTCGGAAAGATAGGCGCTGAGCTCTTTGCGGATCTCCTCTTCCTTGGCCGAAAGCTGCGCATCCGCCCGTGCGCGTTCTTCACGCTTGCGGAACTCTTCCTTGGCCACATTGGCCGCTTCTCCGATGATGACCTTGAACTTTCCCGCGACTGCCTCTTCCAGTGCAATGGTCGTATCCTTGATGGAATTCGTAGAAACCTCCATCGGTGCTCCGGCGGAGAGCTGTCTCACCCGCTGGGACGCGATGTGCACCAAACGGAATTTTGTGTCGGAAATCTTGTCATTCATCTCGATGGGGAGAGAAATCAGGTCTTCTGCTGCTTTTTGCATCGTACACCTCCTCGAATTGTAAGTCGTAATGTCAATAATTAACCACAGAGAGCACGGAGAAATGAATTCTACTTTCGTACGTTCGGAAATAAAAACTCACCTTATTTTCTCAGTGAACTCTGTGATTGCAGTTATCATCCCTAATCCTTGTTTGATAATCAAAATATTCCTTCGATCCACGTGGTATCCATAAGCCGGATGCGGCACCGTTCCGCAATGATAATGGAGCGCAGTTCAACGAGCGCGCTGTCAAAATCCCGGTTGACAATAAGGTAGTCGTACATCGCATAGTCCCTGATCTCTTCGCGCGACCGCTGCATCCGCTTCCTGATCTCGTCCTCGTTGTCCGACTTGCGGTTTCTGAGCCGTTCCTCGAGGATATCGAGCGACGGCGGCATGATAAAGATGTACACCGCGGTATCATATTTTTCCCTGATCTGTTTTGCCCCCTGCGTATCGATATCGAGGATCACATCACGACCCTTAGAGACCATGACATCAAGCACCCTCCGTGACGTCCCGTAGAGGTTCTCGTGGACCTCCGCCCATTCCGCGAAATCGCCTGCCTGGATCATCTCCCGGAAACGTTCCTGGCTCACGAAATAGTAGTCCCTCCCGTCGATCTCGCCGGACCGCGGTTTGCGCGTGGTATGGGAAACCGAATGGGCAAGTTTCTCCAGCGAGTCGGTAATGGCCCGGCACAGGCTCGTCTTGCCCGCGCCCGACGGGGCTGAAACCACGAACAACAGTCCTTGTTTTCTCTTCACGTTTCACTCCCGCTGGAAAATCTCTGCATCAGGGTCTCAACCTGCACCGCGGAGAGAATGACATGGTCGCTGTCGGTGATAATGATCGCCCGCGTCTTTCTCCCCTGCGTGGCATCGAGCAGCCGCTTCTGTTCCTTCGCTTCGTCCTTGAGCCGCCGCATGGGAGCCGAGTCGGGAGAGAGGACCGCCACGACCTTTGTCGCCATCACCATGTTGCCGTATCCGATATTAACGAGGTTGTTTAGCATACATTATTTGTAACTACTCAGGTCAAAATATTGTCCGCAGATTGCGCAGATTTCACTGATTAAATCGAACCTGATTTATTAAAATCTGCGTCCATCTGCGAAATCTGCGGATAAAAAGGTCCTTATTTGTTGTAACACCCTTCTGGTTTCAGAGGTGCTGAGTAATTGCCATTATTCGATGTTCTGGACCTGTTCGCGAATTTTTTCCAGCTCGGCCTTTACGTTCACCACATCCATGGATATCTGCGCGTCCATTGCCTTGGATGCGATGGTGTTCACTTCTCTTCCCATCTCCTGCAGCAGAAAATCAAGTTTCCTGCCCACTGCTTCATGCGAGGAACCGCCCAGCAATGACCGCAATTGCGTCATGTGGCACTCCAGGCGGGTGAGCTCCTCAGTAACGTCCGTACGCTCCGCGAGGACCGCTATTTCCTGCGCCAGCCTGAGCGGATCAGGTTGTTCGTTCAGCAGCCTGTTCAGGGTTTCCGTCATTCGCTTGCGCGTGTTTTCGACGCTCACCGGAACCTGGGCACGGATGGCCAGGCCCGTTCGATCTACGGTATTAAGACGCTCCCCGATATCCTGCGCCAGAAGAGCACCCTCTTCACGACGCATCCGATCGAGTTCGTCAAGCGCCTGCGTCAGTCCTTTTGACAAAATCTGCCACAGGTTCTCCGGGTCATCCTTTTCCTCGGTCATCGTGATGAGGTCCGTCAAACCAGCCACCAGCGAGAGATCCACCCCTCCGCTCAACTCGAACCGTTTTTTGAGGTCCTCCAGTATCCCGATGTACTGCGCTGCCAATGCCTCGTTCACGACAAGCCTGCCGCCGCGCTCGTGCTCGCTGTTCCGGATAATGGAGACATCAAACCGTCCCCGGGAAAAACGTTCCTGGATGGTCTTTTTAACCCGCGACTCCAGCACCGCAAGCCCTCGGGGCATCTTTATCTGGATATCGAGATAACGGTTGTTCAGCGAACGGATCTCCAGGGAAAAGTGACTGCCTGCATCGCCCGCTTCCATCCGTCCATATCCCGTCATGCTGCGTATCATCGTTCATTCACCCTGGCTGAACGTAGTGTACGCTTCGATATCCGCAATGTCAAACGGTCCCGCGCCGCATCAGAACTTTCTCGCATAATCCTCCTCGACGATCGGCGTAAAATGAAAGGTCCTGGCGGTGTACGGCGGATAGATGTCAAAAAAGAAATGAAGCTCCACATCCCACGCCGTGCCGATCTTCATCCGACGCGAAGCATCATCACGCAGCAGTTTAAAATCTTCCGGTCCGAGCGGAAGGTCAAGGTCCTTCGCCTTTTTTACGAGATCAGACAGTATTTCCTCGTCTTTCGTTGTCTGCGCAAAACGGGCCATGGCGGACATTTCATCCTTCATCGCTTCGGCATCAATATAGAGCGGCGTTACTTTGACTCCGATATGAATGATAATAAAGAGAATCAGCAGAATAAATAAAACCTTAAAACTGACCATCCCGCTGTCCCTTGCTGGATTTGGCAATTTCGTTTCCTCCTTCTTTATCGAATCAGCGTCCCTATCCGCTCCCACCTTAGCCAGCGATCGTCCCCATCCCATGACCAGTAGATGATGAGCGCCCGGCCGATGATTTTTTCATACTTCACGAAACCCCAGACCCGGCTGTCCTGGCTGTTATCGCGGTTATCTCCCATTACAAATACCGATTCGGCCGGCACCAGTTTTGGAGGAAAATCATAATTCGACTGGTCGCGAAGATATAAAATGTTGTGTTTAACGACGCCCAGTTGTTCTTCAAGCAGCTTCGGCTTTTCATAATAAGACGAAGCGTCGGCCTGTTCTTTTTCCGTGAATACACCTTGCGCGATGACCTGCACCGGCTGGTCATTGATGAACAGGATCCCCTTTTTGATCTCGATCTTGTCTCCCGGGAGGCCGACAATTCGTTTAATGAAGTTCTTCGATTCGTTCTCCGGATATTTGAATACGATGATCTCGCCGCGCTTCGGCTCTTTCCAGGTGAATATCCTGATATCCGTAAAGGGTATCCGCGGTCCGTAGATGAACTTGTTCACCAGCAGGTGATCGCCGATGTCGAGCGTCGGTATCATCGATCCCGACGGTATCTTGAATGCCTCGACCACGAACTGTCGAATGAATAAAGCCACGACCGCCGCGATGAGAAACGGTTCAATCCATTCCTTGTAAAATGATTTGTGTTTCACTCCTTGTTGCTGTTGTTCCGTCATCATGACTCCTCTAAAAACATATTCTCAATGCAAAAGCCCTTTTTATCCGCAGATTTCGCAGATGGACACAGATTTTTTTAAAACAAATCGGGTTCGATTTAATCTGTGCAATCTGCGTAATCTGCGGACAATATTTGGACCTGAGTAGTTACCTGCATTTTACATTTTTCATTTTGCATTTTTATGGTCATTCTCCCACTTTCAGAACCGCCAGGAACGCCTCCTGCGGAAGTTCGACGCTGCCGACCTGCTTCATCCGTTTTTTGCCTTCCTTCTGTTTTTCCAGAAGTTTGCGTTTTCGGGTAATGTCTCCGCCGTAGCACTTCGCGGTAACGTCCTTGCGCAGCGCTCTGACCGTTTCACGGGAAATGATCTTTGCGCCGATCGCAGCCTGGATGATCACCTCATACAACTGTCGCGGGATCACTTCCTTGAGCTTCTCCGCAAGCTGCCTGCCGCGGATCGCGGCCTTGTCGCGATGGGTGATGAGCGACAAGGCGTCCACGGGTTCCCCGTTCATCAGCACATCGAGCTTAACGAGATCGGACTCACTATAGCCCGACAGTTCATAATCAAGCGAGGCATATCCCTTGGTCAGTGATTTGAGCCGGTCATAGAAGTCCATCACGATCTCGTTCAAGGGAAGATCATAGGTGATCCGCACACGGTCCTTGGTGATATACTCGATCTCCCGCTGGTTGCCCCGCCGCTCCTGACACAATGCGATCAGCGACCCCACGTACTGCTCCGGCGTGATGAGCGAGGCCACGATCATCGGCTCCTCGATGCGCTGGATATCCTGGATGTCCGGCATCTTGGCGGGATTGTCCACCATCATGATGGTGCCGTCGTTCCTGGTCACCCGGTAAACAACCGTAGGCGCTGTAGGGATCAGATCGAGTTTGAACTCCCGCTCGAGCCGTTCCTTTACGATATCCATGTGCAGAAGGCCGAGAAAACCGCACCGGAAACCGAACCCGAGGGCAAGCGAGGTTTCCGGTTCATAGGTGAACGAAGCGTCATTCAAACGCAGTTTTTCAAGGGCGTCACGCAAATCGGCATAACCGTCACTGTCCACCGGGTAGATGCCGGCGAAGACCATGGGCTTTACGTCTTTGTACCCCGGGAGCGGCGCGTCCGCCGGTCGATCAGCGTCCATGACCGTATCACCGATCTTGGCATCCGCAACCCGCTTGATGCCGGCGATGATGCAGCCCACCTCACCCGGGGACAATTCCGTTGTCGGCTGCATCTTCGGTGTGAACACCCCGACGGACTGCACTTCGTAGACCGCGGAATTCGAGAACAGCCTGATCTTCTGCTTTGGACGCACAACGCCGTCCACTACCCGGACCAGAATGACCACCCCCTGGTACGTGTCATACCAGGAGTCGAACAACAGCGCTTTGAGCGGCGCATCAGGGTCTCCGGGAGGCGCCGGGATATTTTTGACAACCGACTCGAGGATCTCGTGGATGCCAATTCCCGCTTTGGCGCTCGCGGAAATAGCGCCTGAAGCGTCAAGTCCTATGACCTCTTCGATCTGGTGCTTCGCCTCCTCGATGTCTGCGCTCGGAAGATCGATCTTGTTGATCACCGGGATCATCTCGAGGTTATGATCGAGCGCAAGATACGCGTTGGCGAGCGTCTGCGCTTCCACTCCCTGCGAGGCGTCCACCACGAGGAGCGCGCCTTCACATGCTGCCATGCTGCGCGAGACCTCGTAGGTAAAATCGACATGACCCGGCGTGTCGATCAGGTTCAGGATATAATCCTGACCGTCTGAAGCCTTATAGGTAAGACGCACGGCATGGGCCTTGATGGTGATGCCGCGTTCGCGTTCAAGGTCCATGTCGTCCAGAACCTGGTTGCTGCCCGCGGCCGACATCTCCCGGTCCGAAAGCGCTCCCGTAAATTCGAGGATCCTGTCGGCAAGCGTTGACTTGCCGTGGTCGATATGCGCAATGATGCAGAAATTCCTGATATGAGTACTTGCCATAATTTATTTCAAATTCCAACTCTCAAATGATATATCACCCATACCATAGAACCAAATATGCCACAAAGACGCGAAGGCGCGAAGAAAATCGTTTAAAAAAGACCTTTCTAATTCCGCAGACCTTCATGTTTTCTTCGCGTCTTAGTGCCTTCGTGGCTGAATTTTGTTTGGTGTTTATTCAGGAGCATGTCACCTTACGTTGACTGTATCTTCTGCAACGCCCCGGCCGCTGCGCCGATCATTCCCGCGTCATCGCCGAGCAGTGAGGGAACGATCTCGGTCCGCTCCGCGGGCACCTGAAAGGCCCGCTTCATGATCTCCTCATGAGTAGCGCCGATGAAAAGATCCCAGGCATCCTTGACGCCGCCGCCGATGACAATCATGTTGGGGTTAAAAATATTGATCAGATTCGCAATGCCGATGCCGAGCATGGAGCCCATGTCCTTCATTACCTGCCGGGCGATGGGCTCTCCGTTCCGCGCCGCCTGATAGATCTGCGCGGACGTTACCTCCGAGGTCTGATTTGCTTCGACCATCCCCGAGGCTTCCCGATAGCTTTGGACAATACCTCTCGCCGAAGCGTACATCTCAAGGCAACCGGTATTGCCGCATCCACATTGCCGCCCGTCAGGGATCAGCGTCATGTGGCCTATCTCCCCTGCCATTCCATCAGCGCCCTGCCAGATCTTATTATCGAGGACAATCCCGCCGCCCACGCCCGTCCCGAGCGTCAACAGGATCATGCTGTTGATGCCGCGTCCTGCACCGCGCCACTGTTCTCCAAGTGCCGCCGCATTGGCGTCGTTCTCGATAACAACCGGGATGCGGAGCGCCTTTTCCAATTCATCCCTGAGAGGGAGGTTGTTCCAGTCAGGGAAATTGGGAGACTTCACGACAACGCCCTTGTCCATCAGGATAACGCCGGGCGCGCCGACTCCGACCGCCCTGACGCGCAGTCCACGCTGCACGGCAATCTCCCGTTGCTTCGTAATATTGTCAACCAGACGGGCGACGACTTGTTTCCAGCCATCCGAGGCATTCGTGGGCTCTTTGCGCTTGTCGAGGATGTCCCCGTCAACGCTTAAGAGCGCAGTCCTCAGGTTTGTCCCGCCGAGGTCCACGCCGATTACCACATGGCCCACGCCCGCCCTCCGTAACTACGCAAAATCATAGGATATTCGTAAAGGTTTGCATGATAACATACTGTAGTATGAATGTAAATAAGATTATTGCCAATTGGGTATCAACTGAAAAAGGAATTGTCAGGACAAAATGATGAGGTAAGCCCATTGCGCAAGCAGAATCATGACCACTCCTGATCTCATGACATTGATTTCTTTATCGGTAAGAAGGAGGCTGATACGGGGAAGATCGAATACAGCACTGATAAGACTGAAGATAAAATACAGCACAGCAGAAATCAGGCACAGGGTCATGAGGGGATTCATGCCAAACGCGGACAGGATATCGCCATGGGACAAGTGCACCACCGACCGGGTAGAACCACAGGTGAGACAGGGGATGCCGGTCAGTCCCTTGAACACGCAGTCCGGCGCGAACGATAAGATCGGCTGCAACCATCCAACGCCAAGCATCACCAGCGCGATACCTCCGTAGATGATGCCGAATTCTATCTGCTCCGGGGCCCTCTTTTTCAGCAACAGTCGCATGCCGGCGAGCTCACATCACTGATACATTTGCATCATGGCGCCGAAGGATGAGGCGATAGCTCCCATGAACAAAACAACCGCCAGAATGAACATCCCACAGCAAAACAGGAAAGGAAAGAGAACGGCAACGGTCGCTTTACCGCCGGTGGTCTCATGCGCGTCCCTGAGCCCGATCATGAAGAGAGTAAGCACCCAGAGCATCGCGATCATCATACCGCAGTAGGGAATGGCCAGGAACAGGAAGGGCGTCACACTGTAGCTTACTACCCGAAAGGTCGCCTCAAAGCCTGCCTTCTCTCCACGGACCACCATGAGAAAAAGGTGGAGCATTCCGGACACGACGAACAGCCAGAGTATGAGCATGAACGGGATCATGAGCGTCCCGAGCGGCGATGCGATACCGTCTGACATCCCCCGACCGGCTGCGCTCCTCATCTCAGGGGTCATGAAGCTGTTCATCGAATCATGGAGCAAAAGGTGCCATACGGAAAGGAACATCAACCCCATTGTGCCGATGATCATGGCAAAGAGCATCGGATCGGTCAGACCGCCTGTCACCGGCATCTTCTTGAAAAAAGCCGAAGGGCTGGAAAGAACGTCCCGTGCGGTCCTGGAGAGACCATGAAAAAATCCGATTGTTGCCCGGTCCTCCCAGGATGTTTTGTATCTCCCGCCATCAGGTGGCGTTATGCCCGATGCGTGATTCTCGGCAACAAGCCTTGTCCCGCAATGCTGACAAAAAGTCTGACCTTCACCTATTTCCTTGCCACAGTGTTTACAGAACACGCAACCTCCTTACCATAGGACGGCCTTCGGCCGCAATCAATCCCCCCTCACCTCGATCCTCTCCCTCGCCGACGGTAATTACATATCGGCCAGGGTGAGGGGTCAATTCAAGAGCAAACAAATGAAGAAATTTTATACTATATAAGAAGGGTTGTCAATTTTAATCATGTCTTGACGGTGTGTTGAGCGAAGGAAATTAAATGCAAAGGGACGATGCAATCCCATCATTGGATCAATTGAATGAATCACGCACTTCCGCACTCACGGGGATCCCCTTTGATCTTCTCGATCGCATGCGGAAGTGCGGGAAGGATGACAGCGAGGTTCTCACGAACCGCCTTGGGACTGCCGGGCAGGTTCACGATCAAGGTCTGTTTGCGGATGCCTGCTACAGCCCGGGAGATCATGGCATGGGGCGTCTTCTTGAGGCTCTCGGCGCGCATGGCTTCTGCCATGCCCGGGAGTTCCCGATCGATCACTGCCCGTGTAGCCTCGGGCGTCACGTCACGCGCTGACACGCCTGTGCCTCCTGTGGTGATGATGAGATCGATCGTTCCGGAATCGGACAGGCGGCTCAGCACTTCGATAATGCGCAGTTTCTCATCGGGAAGGATTTCATAATGTCCAACAAGAGCAGGTATGCCCGCGATCATTTCGCGAATGGTCCTTCCGCTCTCGTCCTCACGTTCCCCTTTTGAGCCTTTGTCGCTCAGGGTTATGATGGCAGCACGAATATTCATCTTGTTCACATCCTAACCCGGACAAACCGGAACCAAAAAGGCGTCTCTCGCAGAGGCGCAGAGTTCGCAGAGAAAAGCTCGAAAAATGTTCTGGGTTAAAGCCAGTACTTACAGGTTATGATTTACTCTGCGTCCTCTGCGCCTCTGCGAGAAAACTTCTTGCCGTCTTGAGAACACTCAAGCCACAACGCCGCCCACGGTGATCTCGGGTATCCGGAGCGTCGGCTGGGCGTCGCTTACCGGCGACCCCTGCCCGTCCTTGCCGCAGGTCCCGATGGAGAAACCGAGATCAGTGCCGACCCGGTCAATGGAGAGAAGGACCTGCGGTCCATTCCCCGTGAGCGTTGCCCCGCGCACCAATTCCCCGATCTTCCCGTTCTCGATCAGGTATCCTTCGCTCACCTCGAACACAAAATCACCGTTCACGGTATTAACCTGCCCGCCGCCCATTTTTTTCACAAAAAGACCGTTCGGCGTTGACCGCAGGATGTCTTCAGGATCGGATTCACCGGGCATGATCATCGTGTTCGTCATCCGGGGGATCGGCCGGTGTTTGTAGGATTCACGTCTGCCGTTCCCGGTGGACCTCGCTCCGTCCTTCATGGCTGTCAGACGATCGTACATGAATGATTTAAGAATTCCCCTGTCCACCAGCACCGTGCGTTCCGCATCAACGCCTTCATCGTCGAATCGGAACGATCCGCGCTTCCCGGCCAGCGTGGCGTCGTCCACGACCGTAATGAGCGATGATGCGATCCGTTCTCCCCTTTTGTTCGAGTAAACCGAGAGGCCGGCTTGGGCCAGGTCCGCCTCAAGACCGTGACCGACTGCCTCGTGGATCATGGTGCCGCCCGCCTCCGAGGAGAGCACAACCGGCATTCTGCCTGCCGGCGCCTTTCTCGCGGAAAGCATCATCACCGCGCGCCGCGCCGCGGTCTCTGCCGCCTGGTCAAGCGGGTACGCGTCAAAGAGCTCCATGCCGGCAATACCCCCGATCGGCTCGTACCCGGTCTGGACGACCGCTCCGTCCGCGGCCACGACATGGACAACCGCGGTAAGATACATGCGTTCATCCCCGGCAAGAACACCATCGGAGTTTGCCATAAGGACCCGCTGCCGGTTTTCCCGGTAGCTCACCAGTGCCTGCCGGATGCGCGGATCGAACGAGCGCGCGACCTTGTTTGCCTGAAGCACCATCGCCGCCTTCCGGGAGGTATCCACCCTTTCCGGGGCCTGTCTGACCAACAGGTCAACACGCGGATTCGCCCGTATCAACGTAACGGCCGGCTGATGGATGTCCCCGGCCGCAGCTTGCCGTACCGCATCGGCAATTTCAAGAAGAGACCCGGTCGTCAGTTCATTGGTATAGGCGTAGGCAGTCCTCCGGCCGAAGATGAGCCGGACTCCGGCGCCGCAGTCCACCCCGGACAGGACCTTTTCAATCCGGTTGTCCTCGCACATGAGCGAGAGCGGCGCGCTCTGTTCAATAAAAACATCCGCGAACTCGCCGCCGTTCCGCAAGGCCCTTTTCAGGACCGCGCCAAGATCAATATTCACGTCCACTGTTTATCCTCTGCTCGCATCGCGCCGTAACGCCGGACTGCATTTTTTGCCATCATAGGGGAATCTGCATGCAATTGCAACTTTTTATCACCGAACAGGGCATTTCAATAAATAATGGCCATGCCTTTCGCCTTATCTTACCATGCGGATAAAACGAATTTTATTCTTGTTGACAAAACAGATAAGAGCGGCTAACCTTTTAAAAAGTCACCCTGACTGGATCAATAAATATCCTGATGAAACAAAAGAAGATACTGATAGCGGATGACAATGAGGGTATCCGGGAAGCTCTCTGTATCATCCTCGAGGACCAGGGACATACCTTGTGGACGGCGAAAGACGGCGCAGAAGCGCTCAGCAAAGTGCGGGAGTTCTCTCCCGATATCCTGATCCTCGATGTCATGATGCCGAAGATAAGCGGCTATGATGTCTGCCGCACCATCAAGAACGACCCCAACCTCAAAAAAACCTTCGTCCTCATGCTGAGTGACAAAGGTCAGGCAACCGGGCAAGAGCATGGCAAGGAAGTCGGCGCTGACGAATACATCGCAAAACCCTTCACCCCCAGTGAACTGCTCGCCCGGCTCCATAAATGTCCCGGATGAGCGCTCATGCAATTGCATGCGGGTTTAACTGCTTGACTTTTCCTCGCTTTTCGATGTAAATTATTCCATGTTTCAACGTGTCATCAGCATCCTCAAACAAAAAGAGCTTCTTTCCCCCGCGGTAATCATCCTGTCGCTTCTGATCGTACTCTCTCTCATCATCATTCTCGGACAGTTCTTTCACCAGACACTCCAGGAAGAGATGGCGGCACAGTTCAACCAACAGCAGCTCCTGCTTGCCCGTGAAGTTGCCATGAACATAGAAAGCTTCATCGACTATGTATCCAAGAACATCCGGGTCATCTCCCGACTACCGGATCTCGATCGTATCCATCTCAGCCCCCGAAGCCGATCAGTTGCCGAATCGATCAATATCGGTTTACAGAACAAAGCATTGGAAACCATCCAGGTGCTTAACAAAGACGGGATTGTGCTCTACGATAGCTCGTATCCCCGGAAGGAAGGCATGGACTTGTCGCAAACCGATTATTTTCAAAAAGCCCGCCTCCTGCCCGACAATGAACGGCTCATTACCGACCTGATCCATGTTCATAAAGATAAACCAGAGACTCAAGTGTTCATCGTTGCCACCCCTGTTTATCTGCACGATGCGAATCACCCCGTATCTGAGTTCAAAGGTGTCGTTCTTGCCGTTCTCTCTATGGATGGCATTACTCAAAAATATCTTTTGCCGATCAAGTCAGGTATGCGCGGGTATGCCTGGATGATGGACGCCGATGGAACGTTGCTCTACCATCCCACTCAGCCCCAGATGGTGGGCAAGAACCTGTACCAATCCAATCGGTCGTGCTTCCAGTGCCACAAGTCATTCGCTACCGAGAAAAAGATGATCGAAGAAAAAACGGAAACCTTTGGGTATTATAAGGCGCCGGGAGGAGAGAACAAACTTGCGGCGTTTTACCGGTTTCCAATCGTAAGAAAATCATGGATCATTGTAGTGTCCGCGCCGTACTCCGACGTCATCGCGCTCATGCAAAAAAGCAGACGGTTCTACTCACTCCTGATCCTGTCGATCTTCATCACCACGCTGGTTGCCTCAGGCACCACGATCATCAATTATAAAAGAAAGATCAAGGCCGAAGAAAAAGCCAAGCATTTCGAGAACCAGCGCAGGCTGGAGCGCGAAATAGAGATCCAGAAGGATTACCTTGAGAACATCATCGAGAACACGAAAACCAATCTCATGGTCCTTGACAAGGATCTCAGGGTCAAAACGTTGAACACCGCTCAGGCGAAGACGTTCAGCCGACCGAAGCAAGACATCCTCAACTGCCCGTTCTTCACGCTCTTCCCTGACAATCTCCAGCCGTATGAAAGCATCCCGTTCGAGACCTTGTTGCACAAAACACTCACGGGACGCAGCTTTGCGATCAAAGATTACAGGATAACCGCTCTTGAAGCGGCCCCTCTCTATCTGGACATGAACATCAGCCCGCTCATCATCGAAAATACGATTTCCGGCATTCTGATATCGAGCAACAACGTCACGAAGCGGGTCCACCTTGAGGAGGCGCTCAAGCAGTACACCGTCGAGCTCGAAGACAAGGTCGACAAGGGGACCGCCACGGCGAAGAAGCTCGAACAGCAGGTCATGCACTCGGAAAAACTTGCTTCGCTCGGCAGGCTCGCGGCCGGCGTCGCCCACGAGATCGGCAATCCCCTCACCTCGATCTCGACCTTTGCCCAGCTGCTCCGGGAAATGGCAACGGACGAATTTTCACAAAAAAGCCTCGACATCATCAACAACCACATCCAGCGGATCACGGATATCGTGCGGCACATGTCCACCTTTGCGCGCGCCGATTCGCTGAAAATAAGACCCGTGCAGCTTAATGACGTCCTGCAGTCAACCCTCGACCTCATGCGTCTCGACAAGCGAATGAAAAACACGATAGAAATTCTGTCTTTTTTTGATCCCAGCCTCCCTCAAACCATGATCGACGAAGGGCAGGTGTCCCAGGTCTTCATGAATATCATCCTGAATGCCCTGGATGCGATGCCCGAAGGTGGGAAACTGACGGTTACGACAAGACAGGAACGGAACGAGTCGGGAACAAATTCAATTGTGATCGAGTTGGCGGACACCGGCATCGGGATTGCCGGACAGGACCTTGAAAAGATCTTCGACCCCTTTTACACAACCAAGGAAGTAGGCACGGGCACCGGACTCGGGCTCTCATTGAGCTATAATATCGTCAAGCGGTTCAAGGGCGACATCAGGGTGGATAGTGAAGTAGGAAGAGGCACGATCTTCACCATCACACTTCCGATCGATCAGGGATAAGGGAGACAGCTGTCATGGACAACGCGAATATTCTGGTCGTCGACGATGAAAAAGACATCTGCATGGCCCTGAACATCATCCTCACCAAGGAGGGATACTCGGTCAAGGAAGCGTACAACGGAGAGCAGGCGCTCGAACTCATCAAGCGGGAAAACTTCGACATCATCATGACCGACATCAAGATGGAGAAAATGGACGGGTTCGAGGTGCTGAAGCAGGCCAGGCAAATAAGCCCTGAATCGACGGTGGTCATGATGACCGCCTTCGCCTCCGTCCTGTCAGCGGTAGAGGCCATGCGCGCAGGCGCCACGGACTATATCACCAAGCCCTTCATCAATGACGAGATCAGGCTGACCGTCAAGAGCATCCTCCAGAGCCGCGAGCTCCGGCTTGAAAACCAGATCCTGCGCCAGGAACTCAGTCAGCGCCCCGCCGCTTTCACGAACATCATCGGCAGCTCCGATCCCCTGCAAAAAGTATTCACGGTCATGGAAAAAGTGATCCCGAACAAGAGTAACGTCCTGATTACCGGCGATAGCGGCACGGGCAAGGGCCTCGTGGCGCTGGCAATCCACGAAGGAGGCCCTCGCAAGGACAAACCGTTCATTTCCATCAATTGCGGCGCCATCCCGGAGAACCTGCTGGAAAGCGAGCTGTTCGGGCACAAGAAGGGCGCCTTCACCTCGGCAAACGAGGACAAGAAGGGCCTTATCACCATGGCGAACGGCGGCACTCTCTTTCTCGATGAGATCGGAGAACTGCCGCAAGCGCTTCAGGTAAAACTGCTCCACGTCATCCAGACCAAGGAGCTCACCCCCGTGGGCGACACGCGGGTCATCACCGTGGAGGTCAGGATCATAGCCGCCACGAATGCCGACCTCATGCAGCGCGTGAAGGAAGGTCGTTTTCGAGAAGACCTTTACTATCGTTTGAACGTCATTGAGATCCACATGCCGTCGCTGCGCGAGCGGCGTGACGATATCCCGATGCTCATCAAACATTATCTTACGATCGCCGCAAAGGAAGCGGGAAAGACGGTCAAGGACATCGATTACGAGGCAATGCAGGCCCTGCTCGCCTATGACTGGCCGGGCAACATCAGGGAACTGAGAAATACGATCGAACGGGCAACCGTGCTCGCCGACGGGGAAGTGATCACCATTCACGACCTGCCGGACAAGTTCAGGACCCTCGACATTGAAGGAGTTTCGACCTCATCGCTCAGGCAGGCGCTCGATGAATTTGAGCGGGAATATATACGAAGAAGCATGATGGAAAATAAAGGGAACAAGGAAGCGGCGGCGAACAAGCTCGGGGTCGACCTTGCGACCTTATATCGGAAGCTGAAGAAACTCAGGATCGAGACAGGGTAGCGTTTCAGGCCCCCTCCCCTTGCCCCCAGTCTCCAAACCGTTCAGGCTCGCGAGTCTCGCTGCCTTTAAGCCTGACCTCACTCACCGAAGATACCGGAAGCGCTATCCACTGCATCGAACTTTTGAGATGCACTTCGACATCGGAGACTTCTATCAACGTGCCGGTATATTTCATTCCGTTCGCTATGACGTCCACTTCCTTGCCGATCATTGATTGAATATCAGGCATATATCCTCCTTCGTCGTTTTCCTGGCTCCCTACATCCCACGTCCTACTGTTTCATCATATCTCAAGTCTTCCCCAGTTCTGCCTGCGATATCTCCAGAGCAGAAGGGACATCCTCACCAGCCAGTCCGCGATCATGACCGACCATACATAATGGATCTCGGCTTTAAAAACAGTCGCGAGCAAAGCCGCGACCGGCAGCCGGATAAACCACATACCTGCAACCGTGGAGAACATGATGAACCCGGTGTCCCCCGCTCCGCGGAGCGATCCGGCAAGCACCATGGTTATGGCGAGCGGTATCTGTGCGAATGCCACGATCTTCATATACAGAATACCATATTTGATAACTTCAGGGTCGCTCGTGAATGCCTTGAGCAGTGCGTAGGGAAAGAAAAAGAACACCAGGCCCATCCCTGCCATCAGCACAACGGCAAGGCGGTTGGCTTCATATGCGGAGAGACGGGCATGCTCCGGCTTGCCGGCCCCGAGGTTCTGGCCCACCATGGTTGTAGCCGCGACGGCAATGCCAAAGCCGGGCATAAACGAAAAAGCCTCGATGGCCATACCAACCTGGTGCGCGGCATACACAGTGGTCCCGTAAAGCAGAATTACCTTGGCGAAAACCAGTGAACCCGCGTTCTGGAGCAGACGGTCGATAAAGATAGGATACCCCAGTTTGAACGTCATGGCCGTGTATTTCATCTCCAGAGTCCTGCTGCCGATTATGTATTGCTTGCGCAAAGAGCGGCCAAGGAGGAATATTGCGCCCATGCCCTCGGAGATCGCGATGGCGATGGCCGCGCCTTTGACCCCGAGTTTTGGAAGCCCGAGATATCCGTAGATCAGCGGATAGGCCACCGCCACATGCAGGATGTTTACGATCAGGGTCGCATACAACGGCGTTTTCGTATCCCCGGTCCCGTGCATGATCCCGGCGAGCACGTTGATCGAGATCGTGAAAATACTAAAAGTAAAGATGATGCTCGTGTAATCAAGCAGGATGCTCTGCACCTCATTATTTGCGCCGAGCATCGACGCTACCGGTCCGCCGAACGAAAGCCCGAGCAGCATCATGAGCAGCGCCGCCCCTACTGCAAGCAGCATGGCCTGGAACGCCGCCTTTGCCGCGTCCCCTTTCCTTCCCGCGCCCCATAATTGAGATACCTGGACCGTGACACCCACGTTGATGCCCCAGGACAAGCTCATGAGCACAAAGACCATGATCTGCGCAATGCCTACCGCGGCAATGGAAGATGCCCCCAGTCCGCCGACGAGAAAGATGTCCACGATCCCGACGGAACGCTGGAGCAGGCTGGAGAGCACTACGGGCAATGCGAGTGAAAAGACCTGTTGTCGGATGTTTGGTTGCATGATGGCTTATACGAAACCACTACTTCGTACAATAATTTAGAAAAAGCCGGTTCTCTATCTGAAGTTTGACCGCTATCGCGAGGTTTCCCCATAGTGATACATTAATTGATTGTACTTGTAAAGCGATTCTTGATACTGTCCGAAATGTTGATCTGTTTTATTGAAGTTGATTGCTTTTGTGGCGATATGAAGCGGCAGGTTGAAGAGTTTAAATGAGTATCCCCTCATTCGCTTCAAAGATCGGATCGAGACCGAGGAGAGACTTCACGCCTCTTTCATGCCCGAAGGTATTGGGAGATACAGCTCCTGGATATGTATGCAGAGGCCAGACTCCAGCGCCGCTTCCTTGACTTGCGGCCATTCCGCCTGCCTCGACTGGCTTGACACTCGACTGGCATTACCTTGCCTTTTTACCGGAAGTGTGATACTTTTTTAACGTAATGTCTTACGTCTCGCGGGATACTCGTTGTTGCGTTTTCAATTATGATGCGGGCTGGCTTTTTCAGGGCCAGGCATTCTCGGCTCTGCACAAACTCGCCCAAGAGGAGAAATCAAGTATGGTAAGCCAAGTACTGAAGACCATCAGCCTTTGCATCGCTCTTATATTTTTCATGTCATGCAGCAGCGGAAGTAAGGGGAATGACGCAACCCCCGCTCCAACCCCCGCGACAACCACCAACCTCGGGACGGGATTGATCGTAACAACAGCGGGTCAGATCCAGGGTAAGGTTTCCGGCGGGATCGGCAGTTATCTCGGGATACCCTATGCCGCGCCCCCAACGGGAAATCTGCGCTGGAAGCCGCCGCAGGCAGTTACTTCCTGGCCTTCCATCCGGCCGGCTATGGCGTACGGCAACCCCTGTCCCCAACACATCGACGCTCAACTCAACGACCTGAGCGGCGGCGGCACCATTGACGAGGATTGCCTGTATCTCAATGTCTGGACACCTGCGACATCTGTGTCCGATGCGCTGCCGGTGATGGTCTGGATCCATGGGGGCGGCCTGATCATGGGCTCCGGGGCGTACAGCGCCAACATCGGAGAGAATCTCGCGCGGAGTCAAAATATCGTAGTCGTGACGATCAATTACCGTCTCGGCATGCTCGGGTTCTTCGCAAATTCCGAGTTGGATGCCGAGGACCCCGATCACGTGTCAGGCAATTACGGTTTTAAGGACCAGATTTACGCACTCCGCTGGGTACGCGATAATATCAGCTCGTTCGGCGGCGACCCTGGAAATGTGACCATCTTTGGAGAGTCCGCGGGAGCATTGAGTGTGCACATACTCATGGTCTCTCCGCTCGCCGGAGGTCTTTTTCATCGGGCCATCGCCGAGAGCGGAACCCCGCTGGAAAAATTGCGCGGCCTAATTGGTATCGAGGCGATCGGGGACCAGTTCGCGTTAAAATTCGGCTTCTCGGGACCCGGAGTCGTGGCCAACCTTCGCGCGAAGACCTGGCAAGAGATATTGGCCCAGGATAATTCAGGAGTGATAGCCCCGGGAGACCAGATTGCCAAGCTTATTGCCATTGATGGCAAGCTGCTTACCGACACACCCGCAAACCTTTACATACAAGGAAAGGAAGCTGCGGTGCCGCTGCTCATGGGCACAAACCAGGACGAGGGCTCGCTGTACGTTCAGAAGGCTCAAGACGCAGGTTGGTGGACAGATCCATCAACCGCCTATTCCAGTCTGGTTTCGGAATTGACCCAGGTTTACGGGGATGCCTCATGTACCAACATTCTTAATGAATACGTGATCAACAATCTTAGCACCGTTGAGGTTATAAAGAATGCGTACGAAAATATTCTTACGGATGGAACTTTTATTGCGCCGACCCGCAGGACCGTTCGCGCGCACACGGCTGCAAATAACGCTGCTTACCTCTATCATTTCACGCGCAAACCGCCGATTCTCCAACAACCCTGGGCTTCCCTGGGCTCCTATCACGGCCTCGAGGTGTTTTACGTTTTTGGGACCTTCCCTGCCTATCTGGGCTTTGCTACCGAGGACTCCGATCTTTCCGCGGCAATGATGGGCTACTGGTCGAGAATGGCACTGTCGGGAACCCCGAACGGAACAGGAGCTATTGTTGCCTGGCCGCTGTATGATGACGTGACTGATCAGCACCTTGTCCTTGATTCAACGATCAGCACAGACTTCGGCCTGCGACAGAGCTACTGCGCTTTTTGGGACACCATTCCATAAGAATCATCGATAATCGTTAGCATACTAGGCGTTGAAACTACTAAACCGGGAAAGGAGAAAACGTATGAAAAGAAGGATGATATTATCTCGCACCAGCATCAGATTATTTACTGTAATCGTCGCACTATTTTGTTTGAGTCTATATGCCGGTACGGGCGTATCTGCGGAAAATAAAGGCCCCTGTGCGGATGATGTGGCAAAGTTTTGCAAAGACGTCAAGCCGAGCGAAGGAGCAATCGCGAATTGTTTGAAGGAACATGCAAGCGAATTGTCAGCCGGATGCAAGGAAACCCTTGCCGCAGCAAAGCAAAAGGTGCAGGATTTTACTGAAGCGTGTAAAAATGACATGTCCAAATTCTGCAAGGATGTCAAACCCGGGGGCGGCCGGATACTGCAGTGTCTCAAAGGACATGAAAATGAACTGTCCCCGGAATGCAAAGCAAAAATGACTTCAGCAAAGTAACCTCATGAGACAACGGATGCACGCCTGCAACAAGGCGGGCATTTACTCATTCGCAGCCCTCGCCGTGTTCACGATAGAACCTTATGGCGATTCACATCACCGTTATTTCCTCTACAGGGAACGCCCGAAGTCCATCCGAGCTCGAAATCTGCCCCTCCTCCTTTTCCGGTTCGTGGCATTAATGCGGGATATAGCTCGTCAAGGATTGCGCCACGTTGTTGTTCGCGTCCATCACGAAAACCGTCCAAACATAGGGTGTCCATGCCGTAAGAGATGCAGGAACCCCTTGTTGAGCGTCAAGGTTAAACTGTCTCGTCGTAACAGAACTCGGCATGCCGATCACGTTCTGGGGATAAAGCCAGTACCAGCTGTCAGTGAGCGGTAAAACCTCAAGAGCATAGGTATAGGAAGCCGGGGGCGAAGCGGGCGGGTCCCAAGCAAACGTGGGAACGGTACTCGAGGGGTTCGACTGAACGCTCAGGTTTTGCGCAAAATTATCATTGTTCAGCACCGTGGTCACTGCTGCGGACAGGATTTCCGAGGAGCCGTCCGAATAGGACACCCTGTATTGATAGAGATCGCCCGCAGCCGGTATGGCTGTTCCCGTCACACCGCTCTTGACCCACGCGGCAAATGCCAGGGGATTGATCAAGGAAGGTCTCATGATGTCCAGGGGAACCGGCACATTCGCCCCGGAGTAGAGAATGACATTCACCGGCCGCTTCTTATTGCCGTCAACTTCGAACTTCAAACTGTAATATTCATTCAAATCCGTGCCTGTCAGCCAATGGTAATGATTGGTATTTACATAGGCGGCGGCGTTCTGGTCCTGCAACGTTGTGTCCCAGGAGACGTCGGCATTGTTCACGTCAAGGAGCTGGTAAGCGCTTTTGACGCCGATGCTCAGATCTCCTGCATCGAGAAATCCGTCGTTGTTCATGTCGACCACGGCAAAGGACTGATAAGCGCCGTTCGGCACTCCGGAAACACTGTAGGGTTGAGACGTTGACGGTGAATCCATCCTCGTAAAATAAAAATGGCTGCTGTCATAGACGCCCACATATAGAGGGCCGGTGGTTGTAGAGGGCATCGTAACCGTGCCCGATATCGTGTTTGCTCCGGCCCCGGCGCCGATCGTCACCGGGCCGATCACGGCTGAGGACACGCTTTCAAACGTACCGACCATCGAGGATATCAGGTACGAGTATGTGCCGTTGGGGATCGACTGAAAGTATAGCTGCCGGCCGTACGCAGGGACGACCATGCTTGCTGTCGGAGAGCCCGCGTTCGGCCCCCAGTAAATTTTGTAAGCCGTTGCGGTCTCCTTGCGGTTTGCGTCATAATTGCCGACCCAGGCGATGATCGCCGATTGATTGCCGGGATTGATGGTGAGGCCCACGGGAGTTGTCGGCATCACGATGGTGTCGCTCAATATGACGTCCAAACCGGTCAGGTTATCGGCCACGGTCAGCGGCGTCAGCGTACCGTACGGGTCTGTCGCGTTTCGCGTCCCTGTTCCGAGAACATCCATCTCTGCGTTCAGGGTGTAGGTCCCCGCTGGAACGCCGCGGATCGTGTACGTTCCCGCTGAAGCAATGCTGGTTCCGCGGCCAGTCGGTTGCCCCCCCTGCCAGAGGCCGACGTAGACCCCCGTATTCGGTCCGCTGTATGTTCCGCCGTAGGTAACGAAACCCGAGATGCTGTATGAAGTCATGGTCGACGCGGAAACAAAGTTGCTCAGTGTCATAGTGTTGATCAGGGTAAATGTTTCGTTGGTGCTGAGGACGATTGTCTGGTCTGCCGGAGTAAACGTGTAGCCTGTCAGGGATGGGGTGACCGAATAGGTCCCTGCCGAAAACGTTGTCCATTGAAAATCACCTTTGGCATCCGTTATTCTAACCGTGCTGGTTTCCGCGCTGCTGAAAGCTATCGTGACGCCCTCAGGCCACGCTCCGCTTACAGTGCCGGAGACAATGAACTCCGGGAATCCCGGGGAAAAAGGCGGTGTACCGTTCCCTCCTCCTTTGCAGCCAGCCAGGGCAGCCGCAAAGACACACGGCACAATCAAAACCAAAAAGAACTTCCGAAACGGAGTCATACGGTTCTCACCTTGTTTTGACATTTCCATCCGCCGTCTCATAATAGAAACTGCTTTCGGGCACGCACATGGTCTCCCAATTTCGTCAATAACCCAGCGGTTCTGAGAGCGAATCCGGTTCCCCGATAGAGCTGTTCGGGAAGGATAACTCAGGAGTTACATCAATTCTCTTTTGAGAAAAATCAGCAATCCGGCCGAAACCGGAAAAGATCACGGGAACCATGACCAGACTTCAACCATGAAGAATCTCACCATGGGTTTCGAGAACGCCACGCTCAGGGGCTTCCATCCGCCCTTTATCTTTGCATCACCGGTCATTTCGGGCCAAAGCTCATGGTTGGCGTTCGGAATTTCCGTGATGACACGGATGACCTTTGAACTGGAGGCGTCGTTTTGATTCTGAAGGGCCGCTGTCGGAGCGATCAGCACTACGGTCCCATAAAAAAACCGGGTAGGATAGGCCTGCGGCCGTACTTTTACCGTGGAACCAACCTTCACCTCGCCGATATCGAATTCGGGAATCTGTATTTCCGCCTGGATAGTATCTTTGTTTTCGTACTCGGCAAAGAGGTCCCCCTCCTTGAGAAACTGTCCGACCTTCCTTTCCACGTACGGGGTAACGACCCTTCCGGAAATGGGAGCGATCAGTTGGGTCGACTGGAGGTTTTCCTCATAGAACTTGACCTTGGCCTGCAGGTCGCGGACGGTGGCCTTCTGCGCATCCACTTCCTCAGGATGCGGCCAGTCCTTGACCGATTGCAGGTTCGCCTTTGCAACTTCCAGGTTTTGTTTATCCACGTCGGCCTTGCCCTGGGAGTTTTCATATTCTTCCTGGGATACGGCGCCCTCGCGGAAAAGGGCCCGGAGGCGGACCTCCTCTTTTCTGCTGTATTCTGCATGCGTTTTCGCGCTTTCCATCTGCTGTTCCGCCTTCTTGATGTCCGCAGGAAGCCGGCCTCCCTCGAGCAGTTTCAAGTCATAGCGGGCCTTGTCAAGATCCGCCTGCGCGGCATCAAGATTTTTTTTGTGGGCATAGGTATCGATGATCGCCTGTACGTCTCCCTTCTTGACCTGGCTGTTTTCCCTGACCAGGACTCCCTTCACTTCTCCGGCCACTTTTGTGTGAAGTTCGATGTGCTCCTGGGGAAGGAGCTTGAAAGGTCCGCCGACCTCGTAGGGATACGGGCATAACAGTACCGCGACCGTCGCGACGATCCAGAATGCAACGAGCTGAGTTTTGCCGAGTTTTTTAAAGTGCGGGTATTTTATATTGGAAATCCACTGTAACATTTTGCTCTCCCTTATTAGCGCGAAAATTCCTGTTCTGTATTTTATTGAGATCAGGCCGAGAAAAAATAAAGCCCCCAATCCGGCCCACGAGTTAATGAGCATCTTCCCCCCGTAATAGGCAACAACGGCGAGACAGGGCAAGGTCAGCAGGGAGGTGAGTGTCCCGAAGGAGACGAGCGTCCGTTTTTCCTTCAGGGTCAACGGTTCAGGGAGCGGCTTGCGCAGCGCCCACACCTGAAACTGCTTTACCGCGCGGCGTCTGAAATTGGGTATCTGCAGCCAGTTCGCGAGCATGTAATACCCTTCATTCGGCCAAAAAACATTCAGTCTTACCACTAAATCGATCGTGCTGAGAAAGGCGACTGACAAACCGAACATTCGCAGAAACACGCCGGGGGCGGCCAGTTTCCAGAGCAGAATTCCAAGGCTTCCGGTAATGACGGAGCAAAAGGCCGGAGAAAAAAGTATCCAGTTCCGCTGCGATTTTTCACGCAATTCCAATATTTCGCTGATACAGTAAAACCGGGGCATGATATCGTAGACAATCCATATTCCAAACTCTGACGGATTATTCCCGAAATGCGTGCCGGTGACGCCGCGCGCAATTTCCTGGGGGAAATTGACGAAGAGATACATAATGATGAACATCTGTATAAGCCTGAGAGGCATCACGAGCAGTTTCAGGTCCTTAAGAACGACGTCCCAGTTGAAGAAAACAATGCCCGCGGCCAGAATAAAAAGCGCAATGACGGCATATCCGAAAGAACGTGTGTAGCACCACTTCAAGCGTTTATACAACCAGATCGAGGCTTTTTCAGGATTGAATAATCTCCAGCGGGTCCACGCCTCAGCGGGCGTTGACTGGAATTTTTCCCAGACGGAAGGCTTTTCGGAATCATTGTGTGGAATCAGTCCGCATTGTCCCAGGTGCCGGACAAACGCCTCCAGCTGTTCCATGTCCAGGTTTGCAGCATAGCGCGCTTCAAACCGGGACCGCAGTTCCTGAAGCCCGACGCCGTCGCGTATTTGCTCGAACAGAAAACACTCTCTGTCACGCAGCGTATACATCTCGCCTGATGCGAGGGCTTTCACCAGGCAATACGGAACACCCACGCGGTCGGTGCTTTTTATGATTTCCAAATCTGGAATTGATGTCGATGTCGTCATGGCCGATGCACGGTGATCAGAGTTTCGTTTCCATCGTGCCCATCAGGTACCGAAGTTGGGCACGCGCGTTGTGAGCATCATACAGGTCCTGGATATATAGTGAGCGGGACTTCGACAATTGGTCCTCGGCGTCCAGTACGTCGGTTGACGTTTTCCTTCCCTGATCGAACCCGATCTGGGTAATCCTCAGGTTTTCTTCCGACCGCGCGATCGCCTCATTGTCTATTTCCATCCTTGTGTCCGCTTCCTCAATGAGAAAGAAGCTGCTTCTCACCTCGTCTGCTATCTGGTTCTCGAGCAGGGTTACGGTAAATTCCATCTGTCGCTCATACGCCCTGGCGGCGGCGACCTTGTTCTTTGTGCCTCCCCATTGCCAGATCGGCCAATCCAGATTGACCATCACCGACCATGCGTTGGGCGGAAGCGTCTGCTGGCCCGTCTGCACGCTGTATTCAGTGGTCAGGTTGATATTCGGGTAGTAATCCGCCTCAGCTACGTTTCGTTGATACAAAGCGGTCGTTTTTTTTACCCGCGCCGAACAGAGGGCCTTATTATTCGACTTTGCGACCGCATTCGCATCCGCCCTGTTCACGGTAACCGGTTGAGGTTTATCGAAGTGGACCGGCTGAACGGGCTGGTCGAGTGGGCGGTTCACGATCAGATTTAACTTTCCTTCGGCAACCGAAACGTCATTGGTCGCCTTCACGAGTTGTCCCTCGGCGTGGGAGACCTCGACTTTCACCTTGAGCACATCAATATATGCCACTCGTCCGTGCTTGAATAATTTTTCCACGTCAGACAGGTTGGCGGCAAGCGTGTTCCTGTGCTGCTCAGCTGAATTTTTCAGGTCTTCCGCCTTCAGGAGCTGGGAATACGCCTTTTCCACATTGAGCAGAGTGTCCTGGATCGTCTGTTTTTCGTCCCAGCGGGACTCCGTGGACTTCGATTCATCTTCCTTGTAGGAGTAATAGATTCTCCCACCCTGAAAAATCGGCTGCTGCAGCTTGACCCCGCCGCTGTAGAACGCATTATCCGTCAGGGGGATGACGACATCAGAGGACGGTATGGGGCCGAATACAAATAAACCATAGCTGCCCCCCGGAACATAGATGGCTTGTTCGTTGTTATAATAGGACCCTCTTCCCGTCAGGCTCAAGACCGGCAGGAATTTCGTAAAGCTTTCCTGGTACAGAAATTCCGATTGTCTCGTCTTTTCCTGTGATATCTTGATGTCAAGGTTGGCCTGAAGGGCCTCTTCCCTTGCCTCCTGGAGCGAGAGTGCGTAGACCGGCGCCCGTCCGAGGACAAATGAGGCCGTCAGCACAAGAGAGATGATCATTTTTTTATGAAAGGATGTCACCATAGTTTGTTCTAACCTGGAAAAGCCGAGAAACCTATAACCACAGAGCTGAAACAGAACTCAAATGACCGGAGGAAATAAAAAGCAAGTGCCTCGCAAGTGCCTCGTGCCTCGTAAAATATCACAAATAAGCTCCTAACGTCAAGCACCAGAATTCAATGTCGAACCGTATCGAACATTGAACCGTGAAATGGATATGTTTTATTCTTCATGCTCTTTCTGTTTCTGCCATTACGAAATGGTCTTCTGCGGCTGATTCCCCCTTTTTATCAGAATTTCACGCGCATTCACGATTATGGATGAAATGCTCAAACAACCGGAACTCGGAAACCACAAGCGATTTTATTCTACGCTCAAAAAGAACGCACCCCATTCCGTGTCGCGCTCTCCCCCCTCGGGGTTCAGTTGTATGCCGAACAGATACCCGTCGTCCGTCTTGCACTTCTCGGTTCTCACGATCCTTCCCTTGAGGGTAAGCTCCTTTTTGGAGTCCGGATCCAGGACAATGGACAGGTTCACTGCGCGGTCGATTGTCTCTTTCGGACTCTCCACCAGCAGACCGTGCTGCGAGACGTTTATGATCCAGGCGCTGTGGACGTTGCCCGAATCATCCCACAGCCTGACCGGGAAACTGGTGGAAACCCTTTGTATCTTTCTGCGGCCCCGTGCATCATCCCCGCACGAAACCGGCTTTTCGCCCCCGGGGACATCGGCGGCCAGCTTGAGCGCTAAGCGATATTCCTCGATCGCTTCCAGATACCGCTCCTGCATTACAAATTTTTCCGCCGCTTCGCTGACCGTTACCGCTATCTTGAGCGCCGAACGGTATTCCTCGACGGCCTCGCGAAAACGCTTCTGCACGGTGTACACCGCGCCGAGGCCGGCGCGGGCAGCCGCCAACAGAGGGTTGACGCCGAGCGATTTCCAGTAATGCGCAACCGCCATCTCATACTGGTTGAGCGCGAAATAGAGATTGCCGAGGTAATAATACGTGTCCGCGGATTTTGAATTGAGGATCGTGGCGACCCGCAACTCCAGAAGCGCCTCCGGAAACTGTTTCAGAGCGAGAAATACCTGACCAGCCTTCTGGTGAGCCTCATCCAGCCTGGGGTTGACATTCACGGCCTCCCGGTATTCGGCGAGAGCGCGCGGATACTTGCGGCGGGATAAATAGATATCGCCCAGGAGAATATGAGAGCGGGCCGAAGTAGGATTGAGTTTGAGCGCGGTTTCCACTTCGTGGAGGGCCTCGCCGTCCATCTTCCGTTTCAGGTAAATGTGGGCAAGCTTGAAATGAGCCATGCCCAGTTGAGGATTTGCCTCCAGGGCCAAGCGATAGGACTCCACCGCTTCATCATCCCGGCCCAGCCCCAGGTAGATCTCTCCCAGCATCATATGGACATGGGAGTTCTCCGGGTCTTTCTGCAGCGAGGACCGGTACTGCTCGATCGCCTCCGGGAACCTGCCCAGTTCCCGGTAAACGAACCCCAGCAGGACGTGGGCCTTGGATAGTTTCTGGTCTGCTGCAAGCGCCGCGCTGCAGGCATCGATCGCCTCCTGATACCTGCTCTCCGAGGCGTAGATCTGGCCGCACGTCAGATGCGCAAGGGCCGACCTGGGGTTGTGGCGCAACGCGGCCGTGCATTCTTCGAGCGCTTTTTCGTACAGGCCTTCCTTGAGGTAGGCCTGGGCCGCGAGCAGAAGGGCCTGGTCGCCCAGCGCCTGTTTTCTTATTTTCGGGACAAATTTATTCATGTTACACCGCGCCGTTTTTTTTTGCCTGCACGAGCTTGAAAAGCTCCTGCTCGACGCTCTTCAGTATGTCGTCATGGAGGCGCGTTCTCAGGGGATCGGGCACCTCGACGTCCGCGTCAGCGCGCCTGTCGCCGTTGTGCTTCTCTCCGTTGAACCTGGCACACGTCCGGTCGACGATCTCATACAGCTCGGGGATATGGTGCTCCTCCAGTCTGGCAAGCCCTTCCTCGTGGACAAGGAACTCCACCAATACCTCGACGAGCGCCTCCGGCGCCGCCTGCTTGTCTTTCAGATTAAGGTAAGCCCGCTTATGGATCTCCGGGAAGATCTTCGGATAGGTTTCGCGGAACCCTTGCGGGACCGTCACCGGACGGTTGTCCAGCTTGATTGTGATCTTTCCCGACGATTCATGCTCGATCTGCTTGTCCAGTCCCGGAAGAAAATCATGGACCGATTCGCGATACCTGACAAACTGGATGACAAGCTCCTTCACCCGCCCCATCAGATAGGGTGCACGCTGATGGGCATTCGTGAAGATCTCCGCCATGGCATCACACGCTTCCCGGTCGAGCTTCAGACCGGGGCCGAGGTTGAGCAGCTTTTCGAGCGGCTCCTCCTTCTGCGGGAAATTGAACGGCCTGTTGGCCAGGGAAATGAACCCCAACATGCGCTCCTTGAAACACCCCCAGGAAAACAGCCGCTCGTATAGTTCGCGGAAGCCCTGCATCAGCTCGACGCGGGTCATGAGCTTGGGGATCGTGTTGTTGAACAGCCGCTGGGTCGACTTGTCCGCGATGCTGAACGCATCGATCACCCTGCCTTCTCCGCGCAGCCTTCTCCACAGCCGGGTCCCGATCGGCGCATTCAGCATGTGCATCGAAATCGACGGCAGGTACGCATCGCTGATGAAATTGTACTGCATGTCGAAGATCGTCTTGTCGTCGTGGTCAAACCCGACGATCATCGCACCGCGAACCACGATGCCGTAGGACAGCACCTTATGCAGCTCCGTGACCAGGTCCCCCCTCAGGTTCCCGAACTTGCCGGTCTCTCTCAGGGACTCCTTGTTCGGCGATTCGATCCCGATGAGTACCTGATAAAAGTTCGCGTCGGCGAGGAGCGCGAGCAGCTCATCGTCCCGGGCGACGTCGATGCTGAGCTGCGTCATGAACCGGAGCGGCGCGGGAAACGCGTTGTTCATGGGGATCAGGGAACGCAGGACCTTTTTCGCCCACTCGTGGTCGATCGTAAAATTGTCATCGTTGAAAGATATGCTTTTCACGCCCAGCCGCTGCAGAGCGCGCACTTCCTCCAGTATCCGGTCCACAGACTTGTGCCTCTGGCGCAGCCCGTTCAGGTAGACCACGTCGCAAAACTCGCAGTCGTTCGGACAGCCGCGGGTCGTTTGAACCGTGCCCATCGCGTACCGCTTCACATCGGTCACGACACTGTCCCATTTCGGCATGGGGCTGATCGCGATGTCGGGCCGCTCGATCTGCCGGTATTCCGTGCGCTGGCTGCCCGCCGACCACTCTCGCAGGAACCGGGGCCAGGTCAGTTCCGCCTCGCCGATGAACAGAACGTTGAAATGGCTGCGGCACTTATCCGGGTTTGACGTGACGCCCGGTCCGCCGACGACGACGAGACATCCCTTCTCGCGGAAATAGTTCCCTATTTCCAGGGCGCGCCCCAGGTTCGCGCTGTGGCTGGTGACGCCCACCAGATCGTAGGTACGCTCAAGGACGCTCTCATCGATCCTGCCGCGCACGAGTTCGTCCCAGATGTCAACCTGGAATCCTTCAGGGATCAGGGCGGCCACGGTTGCCAACCCGAGCGGCAGGTAGTCGGCCTTGACGTCAATGTCCTCTTCGCTCGCGACCCATCGGATCTCGAGTCGATAATTCGGATTGACCAGCAGTATATTCTTCATAGATCTCCTCTGATCGCTTTGTATACCCAATACTTCCGGCAAACCAGGACTGGAACCCGCTTCGCCGTCTTCACGCCTGGACGAGCTTCAGCAGTTCCTGCTCCACGCTGTTCAGGACGTCCTCGCCAAGGCGCAACGCCCTGCTATCGGGGACGGTTGCGTCCGCGGAATCTACCGGAACATAATCCTCCAATTTCTGGTCGTTGAACCGCGCGCACGTCCTGTCCACGATCTCAAGCAGCAGGGGGACATGGTGCTCTTCCAGACTGCTGAACTGTTCCTCGTGTACAAGGAATTCGACGAAGACCTCCATGAGCGCCTGGCTCACCTTTTTTTTGTCGGTGAGATTGAGGTAGACGCGCCGGTAGGTATCGGGGAAGATATTCTGGTACGCTTCCCGGAACCCCTTCGGGACTGTCATGGGACGGCTGTCCAGCTGAAAAATGAGGCTGCCCGACGATTCGAGCTCGATCTGCTTCTCGAGCTTCGGAATCAGGTCGCGGGCCGACTTGGAGTACCTCACGAACTGAATCACGAGCTGTTTGACCCTTTCCAGGAGGAAGGGCGCTTTTCCCGCGGTGTACCGGAAAATATCGTTCATGGCGCCGCAGGCAGCGGAATCGAGACCGAGCGATGCTCCCAGCTTCATGAGATCGTCCATGGACACCGGCTCCTGTCTGATATTCGGGGCGCGGCTGGCGAGCGATACAAATCCAATCATGCGCTCCTTGAAGCTCTCCCAGCTGAATACCCTTGCGTAGAGCCCGCGGAATCCCTGCATCAGTTCGATCCGGGTCATCTGCTTCGGTATGACGTTGGAAATGATGCGGCGGGTGACCTTGTCGGTGATGCTGAATATGTCGATGACCCGCCCCTCTTCGCGCAGCCGCCTCCAGAGCCTGGTGCCGATCGGCGCGTTCAGCATGTGCAGCGAGACCGAAGGAAGATATGCCTTCTGGATAAATTCGAAATGCTGGTCGAAGATGTCCGGGCCGTCGTGGTCTAGGCCGCCGATGAGGGCGCCGCGCACGGACATACCATATGACAGAATCTTGTGCACTTCTTCGACAAGATCGCCCTTCAGATTGTTGTACTTGCCGATCTCTTTGAGGGATTCCTTGTTCGGCGATTCGATCCCGATCAGCATCTCGTAAAAGTTGGCATCGGCCATGAGACCGAGCAGCTCTTCGTCCCTGCTCACATCGATGCTTGCCTGCGTCGCGAACCTCAGCGGCTTTTCAAAAGCATTGTTCATGGCGATCAGTTTCCGCAGAAGCTCTTTCGCATACTGGTGATTGCCGATCAGGTTGTCGTCGGCAAAGTAAACCGTGGACATCCCGAGCCGCTGCAGAACCCGCACCTCGTCGAGAACCCTCTCGACCGATTTGTGCCTCTGCCGGCGGCCGTTCAGGTAAATGACGTCGCAGAATTCACAGTCGTACGGACATCCGCGCGTGGTCTGAACGCTGCCCATCGAGTATTTCTGCGCTTCGGCAGCGATGCTGTCCCATTTGGGCATGGGGCTCAAAGAGATATCCGGCTTCTCGATCTGCCGGTATTCCTGCCGGTAGCCGCCGTTCTTCCAGTCCAGCAGGAACCTCGGCCAGGTCAGTTCGGCCTCGCCGATAAAGAGGATGTCGAAATATTCACGGCACCGGTCCGGGCTGCCTGACACGCCGGGCCCGCCGATCGCAATCAGGGTGCCTTGCCGGCGGAAGAACTCGGCGATATCCCGGGCGCGCAGGATCGTTACACGGGAGCTGGTCACTCCCACGAGATCGTACGCGCATTTCCGAAGTTGCTCGCTCTGCTCGACGGGACCCCGGACGAATTCATCCCAGATGTCCACCCGATATCCTCCAGGCGTGAGCGCTGCGACGGTGGCGAGGCCGAGAGGCATATTGTCCGCCTTGACGTCGATATGCTCCTCGTCGGTCACGCGCAGGGTCTCCATCTCGTATGTGGGGTTCACCAGCAGGATGCTTTTCATGTCTCTTCTCCTTTGTCGGCCTTGGCCTCCGGTGATGAATCGCGGCCAATGGCTGGTTTGCTAGCAGTAATCAGCATGCAAAGATGGACCGGCTCCCTCTCCCGCAGCAGGCGTGCTTCGATTTTCTGCACGAGCTCGTAATCCAGCCGGCCTGCAAGCCTTTCCCGATCAAAATACTTCCTCGCCTGTTTCCGGAATTCTCCATAGCATGGGTCGGTAACGTCCGCAAGCTTCGGTTCCCGGAACCCTGTACCTTCCAGCAGGCTTCGGTACTCGTCCGGAGTTTTCACAGCATCCCGGGAAAGCCCTTTCACAGCCGAGCCGTCTTCTTTTCTTTCCCGCCGGATCGTATCAAAGCAAACAAGGCGGCCGCCCGGTTTTAGGACGCGAAAACTCTCCTGCAGCAGCTTTTTTCGCGACCCCAGCGGATGCTCCCCGTCAACCCATACGACGTAATCGAAGGATTCGGACGGCAGGGCAAGTTTCGGCAGTTTGCTGTAATGAAATGCTGCCTGCGGCGCCTTTTGCCGGCACGCATCAAGGGCTTTCGCGTCGTTGGTGATGCCCGCCACGCTGTCATCGGGGAAATGATCCGCGAGGAAACGCGTGGTAGCACCGGAATCGCAGCCTATGTCCGCGATCGATCCTCTTTTCTCCGGGATAAAAGCGAGTATTTCCCGCATCAGGTTTTCACACGCCGTTTTTGCGTCGTTTATACCGAAACGCCAGAATCCGAAATGACGGAATCCGCTGTCCCCGTAAAACGCGCTGACGGCTCGTTCCAAAAAATGCTCGACAGGCTCTTCCGCATCCGGCTCCCCGTTCCTGCAGAGGGCGTTCCCGTCCCCGTTCTGTCCGGCATGGGGGTGCGATCCCATCCAGATCTCAAGGCCGCCGCGCTGATTTTTCTCGTACGTCCAGCCGGCGACTCTCTTGACGGCCACGTCGGGCGAGAACGGGTTTGCCGCGCCGACGAACAGACCGTAGGGCGACGAAACCATGTTCCTGAATCCTATGTTGAAACAGTTGTCGAATCCGTTCTGGGTCACGGGAATCCAGTGAAAACCGTCGCGGGTGCGCCAAAGATCGCTGCCCCCAAACCTCACCAGCATCCGTTCGATGTTTTCAGGCGTAAAAAAACTGCGCAAAGACTTCGGCAGGTGGTCCTGCCTTCCCGCGTACCGGAGAAACACGGCCCAGACCGCGGTTGCTATATAGAGCCAGCCCTCATGTTCGCACATGGCCCAGATATAACCGGAAAAGGGGTTGCCACAGCCCGGTCCCAGGCCGCTCAGGGGCACCTTCAGTCCCTCCGGCGTCAACCGCGGGTCCCCGATCACAATGTCCCACCTGTCGTCGGGACCAATGCGGATTATTTCGGAAGGGGCCGGCCCGACCTTGTTGCTGAAATCAAAACTGCAGTTCTGGATAGCGCTGCCAACGTACAAATGGCCCTTGAAAGGAATCAGGGTCATGGCAATCTGGTTAAGCTTGCCCCGGTAAGCGCCGCGTTCGAGCACCTTTTCCCATCGAAAGGGCGGCTCGCCTTCGGCATCAGTTTTCCAGACCTGAAATCCCTCGTTCACGTTCAGGGTCCCTATATAAAGATAACCGTTGAACGTCGCCATATGAAAAACAGAAAGATTGTTGCCTCCCCAACGCGGGTCGAACGCAAGTCGCCAATCGCCCCGGGCCGGATCGGAACTGACGTACACAGCCATGTGCCCGGCTATATTCGGCTCCAGCCTGGCCTGGCCCACGACCGGGGACGTAAACAGGCGGCCCTTGAACGAAACAAGACCCCTTAGCCCGCGCGGTTTAGGATCGGGCAGACCGAGGCCTGGCTCGGAAACGATCTCGAAATGCACACCATCGACCGATCTGAGCATGTATGCCGCCGGTGTCTGATGGGTGGCCCAGGTGGGCGCGTAGAGGGCGGGCGCGGAGTCGTTCGGCCCCTGGAATACGGTCATGCAGCGAAAGCCGATGCTGATGGGGACGTCATAACCGTCGATGCCCCGCGCCATGGGGGAGACATAAACTTTTTCCCACGTGTCCAACGGCGGGTAGTAGCGCCATATTTCGGCTCGCAGGTCGTTGTCGAAGTAATTGTTCGGAACTCTAACCGGCCAGATTTCCCCCAGCCTTTCGGGGGCCGTACGGGCGACCTGCTTGGCTCTGTTGGCAAGGTTGGCGCGGGTCGTACCTACGTAAACATGTCCCTGGAACCAGGCCATGGAATGAGGATAGCAATTATAGGGATCGCCGAATCCGCTCGGCGCAATCTTCCGGAAATTTCGTGCGTTCAAACCGGGAGAAACGGGCTCGCGGCTGTCCTCGACGACCGGGGTTTTCGGGCATCCGTTTTCATACTGTGCGTCAGTCTGTATAGCCATTATTCTTTCGAACGACTACTCTGGATCATAGGCAGTGCCTATCTGATCTTCCTGCATCGGTCTTACCTCTTTTTTTGAACGCCCCAGCAATTCGCAGATGACATATTCGTTATCTCTACCCAGTTCGGGACCGCGCCTGGAGATCCTGCCCTCGCTTCCCGACAACGTAAAAGGCATTCCCATGAACAGCATGCCTGAATCTTCCTCGTTCATGAAGTACGCCCGCTCTTTCAAGTGAACGGAATTTCTTATCTCCTCGGCGTCAAGCACGGCGCCCGACGGTATGCCCATGCCCTGAAGAATCTGCATCGCCTGCAGATGAGTATGCCGCCCGGTCCACTCCTCGATCATCACGTCGAGCAGATCGTGGTTCCGGGTCCGCGCCTCCCTCGTGGCGAAACGCGCGTCGCTCTTCCACTCGGGATGCGACGTGACATCACAAAAACTACGCCATTCTTCATCGGTCCTGATGGTGAGTGTGATCCATTTATCATCTCCCAGACTGCGATAGCATCCCTGGGGAGCAAACGTCCGGTGGCGGTTGCCAAGTGGCAGCATCGAAGTGCCGTTCATCGCAAATTCCAGCAGGTGCTCGCCGATCAGCCCGTGGGTTGCCGCTTCGAGCTGAGACAGGTCGATATACTGGCCCTCCCCTGTTTTCTGCCGGTGCACGAGCGCGGTCATGACGGCGCTCGCGCCCGCCAGCCCGTTCGTAACGTCCAGCTCTTTGATTCTGACAGGCTTTCCGTTCTTTTCGTACGCCGTAAGACTCTGGATTCCGCCCACCGATTCGAATACCGCTCCATAGCCGGAGTACGAAGCATAGGGCCCCGTCTTTCCGAAGGCGGCCATGGAAAGCATAATCAGGTCCTTTTTAATCTTGACGGCATCCGTGTAGCCGAACCCCAGTTTTTCCATGACGCCGAACCTCGAATTTTCGATCAGGACGTCAGACACTTTAATCAGATCTCTTAATATATCCCGGTCCTTCTCAACCTTTAAATCGAGCGTTATGGAATATTTGTTCCTGTTGACCTGCAGCCATCCGGGGTGGGCATTGTAGACTGCGGCCTGTTTGCAGGCGCCCCTGAGCAGGCATAATCTCTTCACATATTCGACCTTGATCACTTCAGCGCCGAAATCTCCCAGAAGGCGCGCGCAGTGCGGGCCCGCCCAACTGTGGGATAGATCTATAATGCGGATGCCTTTGAGCGGGGGGCTCTTTTTCATATGACCCCCCCGTCCGCGAGTTGCTGCATCTCCTCGGGAGAGCACCCGAGAACCCCTCCGTATACATCCGCGTTATGCTCTCCAAGGAGAGGGGCACTGGCCGTTTGCCAGGGAGTTTCGGACATCTTGAAAGGCGCGCCGCAGTATTGGTGTTTGCCGGCGACCGGATGATCTACTTCCTCGAAAAACCCTCTTTCCCGGTGCTGCGGAGAGCCAAGGACTTCGTCGATGCCGGCAACATACCCGAAGGCAAGATTGCGCGCCTGTCCTTCATGAAAAAGCTCCCTTTTCCCGCGTGCTTTCACGCAAGGCTTAAGTATCTCCTCGTACTCCTCGCGAAGAGCCATCCGGTCTCTGAGTCCGGCATACTTTTTTCCGAATAAGCGGGGATCTTCGAACAAGTCGGCGCTCCGGTGCCAGTGGCGATAGGGCATCGAGATTACGGTGGCATATCCATCCCTGCACTCGTACGTTCCCCAGGGAACAAACAGGTGTCCGCCCCTTTTACCATTTTTCTTCTGCTGCAGCTGATAGGACAACGTTATTTCTATATGCTCAAGGCCGCTTTCCTGGGTAGACACGTCCACCTGCTGCCCTTCTCCGCGGGAGCCGCGCTGAAACAGGGCCATGAGCGTAGCAATATAAGCATGCTGGCCCGCCGTATACTGGTAAAGGGCCGGGCCTGCCGCGAGCGGGGCTTTTTGCGGGTCCCCCGTCATATACATTCCGCCGCTCAGGGCATTGAGCTCGATTTCTTCAGCATTGTAATTACTGTAGGGCCCCGTCAGACCAAAAGGAGAAATAGACGTCATGATAAGTCCCGGATGCGTCTTTCGAAGAACTTCGTAATTTAATCCGCGGCTGCTCGTGATGCCGGGTGAAACATCCTCAACAATCACGTCGGCAACTTCGGACAGACGCTTCAGCAGTTCCACGCCTTTTTCCGTTTCGAAGTTCAGCGTGACACTTTTTTTGCCCGTATTGAACCAGAGAAAAGGAATGCTCGTTTCCAAGCCTTCCTCGTTCCTGCAGAAGGGCCCGAGAGCCCGCATTCTGTCGCCTGTCCCGGGCCGCTCCACTTTTATCACGTCGGCGCCGAAACCCGACAGAAGTTTCGTGCAATACGACCCTGCAATGCCCTGGCTCAGGTCGATTATCCTGAGACCGGATAATGCCCTCTTTGTCATTCTTTACTTCCCACAGCCGTCGAGGGGATGGTTCTTGAAAAAATCCCACATGAGATCGGACGCGTTGATATTGCGGTCTATATTCCCCAGTTTGCCCAGCCCCAGCGCTTCCACATTCGGCATCACCCTGCCTCCCGGCCAGGTGTGACCACCGGTCTCCAGGGTCCAAAGAACGACTTCGGTGCCGCACTGGCACGGCCCCCAGCGTTTCATTTCGGTCTGTCCGACTCTCTTGGTCGCTGACGGTTCAGGCGGGCACTTGTCGAATTCCACCCATGACTTTACGGTCTCATTCACCGGCTGTATGACCGCCGACAGCGCGGCTGCACCCGGAGGACGTCCGCCATTATAGGGAGAGATGGGGTCTTCCTTGCCGGAAAACTGCATTACGGGCATCGGCCGCGAGGGGACCGGATCGAATTCATCCTTCGGCGGACGGTTTCCCGCGATTGTTGAGATCGCGGCGATGCGGTCCGAAAGTCTTTTTGCCAGCCGGTAAGTGAACTGGGCCCCGTTCGAATAACCGGCCGCGTAGATCCGTTTCTTGTCAATATTGAGCCGTTTCGCAAGGTCGTCGAGCACGGCCATCACGAAGCCGACATCGTCCACCTTGCTGAATTTTCCGTCCTTATCGGGCCTGCCGTCGTTCCAGAGGAGCAAGCGGCTCTTCGTGAACCACTTTGACGGGTGACCGCCGGGATAGACCGCGATGAACCCTCCTTCGTCGGAGGTTTTGTCCATTCCGGATTCATATCGTACCGCGCCGGGATCGCCGCCGCCGCCGTGAAATACCAGTACTGCGGGTGTCGGTTTTGACTTGTCGTACAAAGCAGGTACATGAAGTTCGTAGTAACGGGCGCTCCCTTCGAATTTAATTTCCCGTCCGTAGTCTCCGGGGTGGTTAAACCCGGTTCCGTCTGATTCCTTCTGCATTTCGACGGGAGTCCGCACGTCCCTGCCCCGTTCGGAACGCCGCACCTCAGCACGCAGAAAGGCGGGAGAAAGCAGAATCGTAAGGAACAAAAACATAAACATCGTTATCTTCATCGTAATTTCACCTCTTGTAGTGAATTTAAAAACTGACTGACTATGTCGAAGAATAGTTTCGGCTGCGTCAATGGGAAAAAATGTCCCTTCCCCGGCACAATCACGGTCTTACAGTGCGGAAGGTGCTCCATCAATCCCCGCATAGATTGCAGGGTCGGAGAATGTTCTCCATACAACGCCAGCGTGGGGACCTGGATCATCGACAACTTTTCTACGGTCAGGCCAGCCAGCGATGTCAAATCCTTTTTGGCGGTCGTTGTCTTCATGAGTTTGAGCCAGCGGTCGGCGGATTTATTTCCGCCACTCCACCCGCCGAAGGGAATGAATAGCTGGCTTCCCTTCAGCTTGTCTCTCGCTTGCTGCCACTCTGTCGATGCAAGCTGCTCAAGAAGCCAGAGGCCGGCTTCGGCCTCCTCTTCGCGGACAGAGAGTCCTATTTCCTTGAGCTTCATGGTCGCCGTTTCCCAGTGCGGCCAATCCGTTGCATAGTTGTTCGATTGAAACGCGCGAACCCGGGAATCGGCAATGGTCAGGCTGCTCACCCGCTCGGGATGGATGGCGGCATAGTGGAGCGCTACAAGTCCGCCGAGGCTGTGCCCGATAAGGTGGGCGTGCGAGATATCGTGATGCCGGAGCAGGTCGTGAAGGTCTTCCGCCATATCACCGGAAGTATACCCTTCCGGCGGCATCTCGCTGTATCCATGCCCTCTCTGGTCGTATATGGTCACCCGGTGACTCTTCGCAAATGAGAGAAGCACGTCGAGCCTCCAGAAGGCGTGGTTCGCAGCGAGCCCGTGAATCAGGACGACGTCCTCTCCTTCCCCTACGCTCCAGCAATTCAGGACTATACCATTACATTTTATCTTTTTCATAGACATGGCAGTATTATTCCATATATCCAAGCGCCTTGAGCTGTTCGAAGATCTCCTTCTTTTCTTCTTCCCCCATAGGCGCGGCCGCTTTCCCGTCGCCGTTGACACACACGGTGGGCTTCCCGGTCTTACAGGGATGCGCGTCCAGGTAAGCGTGTTCGAACACGTGAGACGGCATTAGGCCTTCAAAATCTCCGGGAATGTCGAGACCGAGGCTAAATAAGAGGCCTGGCGCCACATCTGCGATCGACATCTGCGAGGCGGTTTCTCCGGCACGGATACCGGGGCCTTTGGCCAGGAATATACCCTTGGGATAGTGCGTGCCGTCGACGTCGGGACGCCGGTACACCACGGGCTCTTTGTTCAGAATGGATATAAAACTATGATCGCGCATCACGAGCGTGAGATCGGGCGCCTGCGCGTTGCAGCTTCCCGGATAGGCCTCTTCTCTGGTCATGACACGTTTGATAATGCGCTCATTCGTCCCGGGATCGCGCACATCGAGCAATTCCTCGATCAGGCGGGAGCGAAATGCAGCATACTGTTCCGCGGGCACGCCGCTTTGGCCGGGAGACTTTGCAACGCGGATATAAATGCCGTTCGATGTGACGGAGCGCGCATAAGCCGTCGTTTTGTCCCAGTCCAGCAGGACGAAATGGTGGTCTATCACTTTTTGCGCTTTTTCCTTGCCCTCCCGGTCCAGGCCGTTCAGATCCTTCCAGGTGAGATAGCCCTTGTTGCTAAGCCAGGTGTTTACCCGGAACACCTCCCAGGTCGGACCGAATCCATGATCGGAAGCGATCAAGGTCCTGGCATCGGGGCCCGCAATTTCAACCAGTTCCTTGATGAACCCGTCCAGTTCCCTGAAGAATCCCAGACAGAGATCGCGCATCTTCAAGTCCCACGCCGACGGTTTTTCGGGAAATACCTTCGGGTCCAGGAAGCGGTAACCCATGTGCATGAGTTTGTCCGGCCCGTCAAAAAGAATGGCGGTCAGGTCGCAGGGCTCGGTCCGCATTATATGCCGTGTTATATCAAACCACAATCTTTCCCGCCGCATATGAAACTGCACCCAGCGCTCGTACTCTTCTTTGGGGATGCCCCGTTCCGCTTTTTTTTCCAGGTCGAAATCCCAGGCCAGTTCCTTGGAATTGAAACCCGGCAGTTGTTTGAGCTTGTCATAGAGGTCGGACGGATGAACATTGCGGCGCAGATGCTTCCACGATACCAGCCCGGGCACGATGCATCCCGCTACGGCCGGGGGCGGCGACATCATGGGGAAATTGAGCGAACACACCCGTTTGTTCTGCCTGCTCGCAATGGACCATATGGTTTCGCATTGGATATCGCGAAAGTTGTAAAGCGTGAAGTAATGGTCGCTCTTCCGTTCCTCCGCCCAAATGAAATCGAAGACCCCGTGATTGCCGGGGGTGCGCCCGGTCATTAATGAAATCCACGCCGGCGGGGTGAGCGGATTCGGGGTCGACAAGAGGTCGGCGCGCGTCCCGCCCTTCACGAATTCTTTGAGGAACGGCATGGTGCCGTTCTCCATGAGCGGATCCAGGACCGTGAAGGTGGCCCCATCAAGACCGATGAATAATGTCGAAGTCATAAAAAAATCTCCTTAATGGGAATTGAGATGGCCATGGAGAAACGACACCGTATCGCGCACCGTGATCTCGTCAACGTACCTTCCGTCCGCCATCAGAAGTTCCTCGAACGGAAAATCCCGGCGTTTGAAATGCTCCTGGATGGCAACCACGAGTTGGACGATGTCGATCGATTCAAACCCGAGTTCCTCGATCAATTTCGTGTCGGCGCCGATATCGCCTGAATAAAAAAGGTCCCAGTCGGCCGTCATCTCCTTCAGAATGCCGGTAAGTCCGGATTGAATCGTTTCCGCGCTTATTGCGCCTGCCGCTTGATGTTCGTTCATGTTCACCTCGCTTGATATGTCGATATTGCAACGATCAAATCACCCTCGCGGAAAGTATTTGCATCCAGTTGCCTGCCGTTCCCGGCCGGGAGGTGCGACATCATTTTTCCCGCTGCGTCCACCCTGAGCGTGCCCGTCTTTTGTTCGACGGCCCGTATGGTCATGTTCCTGGGATTTCCCATAAGCCCCTTGCCGAGCGCCTTGGCCGCAGCCTCCTTAGCACACCAGAAACGAAGCAGCCACTCGTGATCGCCGGAAGGGGTAATGCCTCGCAGGATCTCTTTTTCCTCCTCCGTAAAGGCGACATCGTCGAAACCTGTATCCAGGTGCCGGAGCAGTTCCACGTCAATGCCGAGCCCGGAACCGGAGCCGCCCGCCGCCGCTATGGCAATGCCGTTGGTGTGGGAAATAGACAGCGGCGGCTGTATCCCCTTTTCCCCCCGAATGCTTTCGACAAACGGCCTGCCGTTCGCGTCAACGCCGATTTCAACGTCGGCCGGGCAGATCCCGATTTTTCCCTGTTTCCTGAGAAGCAGTCTGACCGCGTCCTTGGCCGCCACACGGCCGAGGAGCCATTCCATGACGCGCTGGTCCGTCCCTTTGATGCCGGACCACGCGGCCCGCTCTTTTTTGCTCAGTACCAGATGAGCGAGAACACGGAGCCAGATCATATCGTGCGCGGTCAGAAATTCCGTGGGCATGTCGAGGATCGCGCAGGACAAGCCGGAGAAACCTGCACCTTCGGGAACCGGAAACTCCCTGCTCATCATTCCTTTTGCCGGAGAGCTGCGAAGGGAAAAAAACTCGTCGGGCAGGTCGAATCTCCGGTCCCACCACCCGTTCATGCTCGCCCTGATCCGTCCATCCGGCCCCACGATATCAATATCCGACCTTACCAGGGTATCCTCGATCAGCTCTATCCTGGCCCTGCACTCCGCCGATTCGCCCACTTCCAGCGCCGGGCCGAAAAGATGGAGCGCCTCCAGTCTGAAGGGGAATATGTGATACGCCTTTCTCAGGTGGTCCGAGGTCCAGTAAGCAATCACCTGCCCCGCCGCGTCGAGCACGATCGGGTCGCATAGAAATGCGACGGCCGGGCGCGAGGCGAAAAGACCGTTCGTGGGCATGCCCTTCAGTACCGCCGTCGTGCCGTTCTCGCCCCAGAGTTCCATAGCAGCGACCCCCTGGAGAGACGGACCGTGGAACATGAAGCCGTCGTACAGACCGGCCCCGGACCACTTCGACGGCCGGCTGTCCTTAAGGACGTGGGGCGCCGCCTCGGGTGGTGCGGAATAGGCGTCGTTGAACACCATAATCCCTTCGATGATCGGCATTCGCGGCCTGCCGCTGCGGACATCCGCGTCTTCGGCCTCCCGAACCTGCACCTCGACTTCGCCCGGCGCTCCGGCCCTGGTCTTTGCGGTGATCTTCAAGACGCGGGCGGCATTATCCAGACCGATCCAGCGATATGCGCGGACCTCCCTCATGCCGACCAGTTTTTTCCCCGGCATCAGAACAGCGGCGCCCTCCGCCAGGATCTCCATGCTGAAGGTAAGAGGCATGACGGGAAGCGCGGCGAGATGCGGGTCCGTTTCCGAGACTTTTCCGCCTATGGCGTGATCCAGCAGGAAACGGTCTTCGTCGATAGTGACCCTGCACAAAACCACCGCTTCTTTCCCGGCTTCAAGCGAAACGATCTCCCTGACAAAGGGAAGCTTCCGGGAGGAAGCGTCTATACCCGCTGCCGAAATCCCGGTACGCTTTTCCCGAGCGCTGCACCGGACTTCGCTCCCGATTTTTTCCGGCAGAATTAAGGTGTTGCCGCCCCTGCTTCCGAGGAAGGTCTGGAAGACCTCCTGCTGGGCCTGCAAAAACTGCTCCATGGTCTTCAGATGGTTCATCATGATGAGCGATCTGGCGTCCGGCGCAACGGCACGGGCAGTATCTCTTGCTGCCGTCGGCCGTGACAGCCCGGGCCTTCTTTCCTCGGCGGTCTGCGATGCAGGCCGTCTCAGCTGGTCGGCGTCCTTCAGGCCGAGCCGCGGCAGTGTCAGCTCTACCTTCGCCGCCACTCGCAGCTTTTTTCGCTTTACCGATCCTTCCCCGGTCACTGCGGAAAAAAGATCGACCGGCGAACGATATTGATACAGCAGCGCGGGATCAAAGGGTACATGGTGCGCCGCAAGCATGCCGAGCAGGTGATTGAGCTGCGAGATTCCGGATTTCCGGTGCAGGTTGCTGGGCACGGCAAGATGCGGTCTTTTTTGCAGAATGTCATCGACGAACGCGGTCAGATTGCCCCTCGGCCCCACCTCGACAAAAACGCGTACCCCGTCGTTGTACATCGCGTCGATGGTCTCGGTAAAGCGCACTCGCCTAGCCCACTGGGATGTCGCAAGTTCCCGTATGGCGGCGGGATCGCCGGGATAGGGAGCCGCGGTCACGCACGAATACGTTCTGATCGCGGGGGCGTGCACGTCCATTCCCTTGAAATAATCGAGGAGCGGCCCGCAGATCGCCTCGAACAGCGGGGTGTGATAGGCGCGGCCGAACGGAAAACGTTCGGCCAGCGATCCGTTCTTTCTGAGCCATTTCTCGACGATCTTTATGGCGCTGTCCGATCCGCACAGGACAACCTGGTTCGGGCAGTTGTCCATGGCGATATAGAGCGGTTCGGAACTCCGAGCGATGAGCGCATCGATGTCTTCTCTCTTTACCGCTCCGGCGGACAGCAGCACTCCTTCGGCAACGCCGCCCTCTTTCGCGAACTTCTCATAAACCCTGTTCACCCCGAGTACAAATTCGATGAACCCTTCGCTGCTTTCAATCTTTATCATCCCCGACGCAAGCAGCGCGTTGTACTCGCCGGTGCTGTGGCCGAGCAATACGTCCGGCTTGATCTTGAGGCAGGACAGGAGCGCGAGCAACGCCTGGTTTGCGGCAAATACCGCCTCCGCCGCGCTGTCCATGGCCCAGAGGTCGCGTTTGCCATTCTTTCCGGCCAGGGGCGGAGGAAAGATCGTATCGCTCGGGAGATAACCCCTCTCGTGCCGCGCGAACGCGCGGTCGAGCAGATCGAAAGCGGTTCGCACCTCCGGGAAATGGATGCAGAGGTCGGCGAGCATCGTCGGATACTGCGATCCCTCGCCGGGAAAAAGGAACGCGGTCTTACCATCCCTGCCCAAGGGCTTCTCGAAGAAATAAATGCCCTGCCTGTCCCGGATCCGGGAGCAGGATGGGTCCCCGAGGGCCTTTGCGGCATACTCGATTTTTTTCGACAGGTCTTCGGCGGATTTTGCCACGATCGCGAGACGCGATTCCGACATCTGCCAATCCTTGTTCAGGGAATAAGCGAGATCCTTCAAATTGACTTCCGGGTTCGCCTTTACAAAGTCCGCTGTCCGGCCCATGGCCTTGATCAGATCGTCCCGTGTAGTCCCCTGGAAAAGCAGAAACTCCGTGTCCCATTTCTGATGCAGGTGGCCGGCAACGACCTCTCGTGCGCCGGTGTATTCCTCGAGCACCGCGTGAGCATTGATCCCGCCGAAGCCGAATGCGTTCACGCCCGCCCTGCGGGGAACGCCTTCCGTGCCGTGTATCCACGGCCGCGTCTCGGTGTTGATATAAAACGGCGAGCCGTCCAGTTCGAGGGCCGGATTCGGCTTTGAACAGTTCAGGGTCGGCGGCAGCACCTTGTGGTAAAGGGCAAGAGCGGTCTTTATGAGGCCGGCCATTCCCGAAGCCGGTATAAGGTGCCCTATCATGGACTTTACCGTGCCTACGGCGCACGTTGGACGTCCCGGCGCGCTCGGGCCGAAAACGCTCTTCAGGGCCTGGAATTCGGTGAGGTCGCCCACGGTCGTAGCAGTTCCGTGGGCTTCGACCAGCCCGATAGTTGAAGGTGATATACCTGCCGTCTCGTAAGCGCGTCGGATCGCCAATGCCTCCCCTTCGAGACGCGGTGTCAGCAGTCCCAGTTTACGTCCGTCGCTGGCGATGCCAACGGACTTGAGGACCGCGTAAATCCTGTTCCCGTCCCGCTCGGCGTCGCTCCTTCTCTTGAGCGTCACAAACCCCAGGCCCTCGCCCAGCATCGTTCCGTCGGCGGACTCGTCGAATGGACTCATTTTCTGCTTCCTTGACAATGCGTTGATCTGGCAGAAGATCATGAGAATAGGTGGAGGGATGGAAGCATTCACTCCTCCCACAAGCGCAAGGTCGCATTTCCCGGCCTGGAGGTCGCGCATCCCGTGCTCGACAGCAACCAGGGAAGAAGCGCATGCCGCGTCGACCAGGTAGTTGGCTCCCATGAAGTTCAGCCTGTTCGCAATCCGGCCCGCCAACACATTGGGTACGAGGCTGGACACCGTCTCCGCGTTGAATGGCGGGAGGCTTTCCTTCAGGCGTTTTTTTATTTTTTGCAGCTCATCGTCCGTATATTCCGGGTGAAGCTCTTTCAGAATCTCGAGCGTCTGGTCGATCGCTACCCCGTGCTGAAAGGTGTTGATCACTCCCCGGTTGATGTACGTCCCCCTGCCGACGATCACTTCCGTCCGTTCGGCGTCGATCATGTCCTCGCGGTATCCCGCGTCGTCGAGGGCTTCCTTTGCAACCCTGAGCGAAATGAGATGGTCCGGCTCGCCGCCGTCGACGGACGATGGCATGATCCCGAATTCGAGGGGATCGAAGCGGGCCAGTTCACCGAGGTATCCGCCCTTCTTGCAGTAAATGCGGTCGTTCGTCCGGGACGCCGGATCAAAAAAACGCGCGGCTTCCCAATCCTCCGGGGGATCGCTGATCGCGTCCACTTTGGACAGGATATTCTGCCAGTATTCCCCGACCGTGCCCGCACCGGGGAAAATGCAGGACATCCCTATGATCGCTATTTCATCCACGGCCCGTTCCCTATAACGATCTCGGCAATTCCCTTTTGCCCGTACTTCAACTCGTCAAGCAGCATCCGGCACCCTATTGCAGGCGGAATCAACTGGATGCCGCGTTCCGCGAACTGTATTTCCAGCGCCGGGCTGACCATACCGATTTTTCTCCACGGCCCCCAGTTGATTGCCACGACGCGGCCGCTCCACTGCATGTCGAAGTAGATCGCAAGTTTGTTCACGATTTCGTTGGCCGCTGCGTAGTCCGATTGCCCCCGGTTCCCGAAACAACCCGCCACCGACGTGAAGAAGACGATGAATTTCAATGACTCGGCCCTGATCGCGCGGCTCAGGATAAAAGCGCTTTCCGTCTTCGTGTCGAAGACGCGGTCGAACGAATCAGGCTGTTTGTCTTCGAGAAGCTTGTCCTCCACGATCCCGGCGCCGTGGACGATCCCGTCCAGACGCCCGAAGGTCTGGTAGATTTTCGTTATCAGGTTGCTGAATCGTTCTTCATCCCGTACGTCGACCTGAAAGTAATGCACGGTCGAGCCCGTCTCTCGAAGCGTCTCAAGGTTTCTCAGGATTTCCCGGTCCTTCATCAGGCGGGCATATGCCGCTTCGATCTCGGCGGGCGTTGCTTTTTTCCCCGACGCCTCCACCCGGCGTATGAGCACCTCTTTTATATCCCGCGGCGCGGTCAGCCCGGCCGTGTCCCGCGATTCATCAGCCGGGAGAGCCGATCTTCCCGCGAGAAGCAGCGTCGGTTTATAGTTTACCGCGATTTCCTGTGCAACTTCCGACGTAATACCCGAAGCGCCGCCGGTGATCAGGATGACCCAGTCTTTTTTGATCTGCATCCGATCGTCTAATTTTTCCGGCAGCGGCGCGGCCACGGACCGGTACGTCATGCGCTCGTCGCCGCGGTACAGCACTTCCACGGCGCCTTCCCGCACAGTCATCTCCTGCAGCAGCCAATCACTCAAAACAGCAGCCGGCGCGGACGCGTCGAGATGAACTGTCCTGCATAAGACTTCCGGCCATTCCTGGGCCAGGGTCTTGAGCATGCCCGCCAGTCCGGCGTGGCCCGCGGACGAGGTGCCATTCTCTTTCGGGTATCCGGCCAAAGCCGTGGCCGCCATGATCCAGGCCCCCTGCTTTTTCCCCGCATACCTGAGGTCCGGGCCGAGGGTCTTTGCCAGGTAAAAGAAGCTCTTGACATCATTCTTCAGGCCGGCCTTCCATTCCTTCAGGCTCAGTGCGCCCAGAGCCGACGATGTGCCGAGAGGTGCCGCGTGGATGAGACCGACGACCCGTCCGAATTCGCGGCGGACGGATTCTACTGCTTCCCGGACCGCGGACGGGTCGGTCAGATCCGCAGTCATTGACTGTCCGTCGTCTTTCCACTCTCCGCCCGCTTGCCGCAGGACGATTGCACGGCCTCCCGCTTTTTTTATCTCTCCCGCCAGAACTCCGGCCACACCGCGGCTGTCCCCGGTCACTATGAATACACCATCGGCGGGAACATTCAGTGTCTGTTTCGAAGCGGGGGTCGGAACCATTTCCAGAATGCATCTCGGAACGAATTCGTTGCCGCGTTCATCCGGCATTGAATAACTCGGCTCACCGTTATTCGGCGCAACGACTGTACGCGTGTTGCATTGGACCCGGTCTGCAACTGCCGCCTGTGATGCTTTTTCCAGGATCGTCCTGAAGGTCTTGAGCCTGGTGAGTTCTTCCATGACCGGCTGCAGCTTCTCCTGCTCGGCCTGCGGCAGGCTCTTGATGAACGCGCCCATGATTTCGACGCGCTTGATCGAATCGATCCCCAGGTCCGCTTCTATATCGAGGTCGAGGTCCAGCATCTCCGCGGGATAACCGGTCTTCTCCCCGGCAACCCGGAGCAGTTCTTTCTCGAGATTGCCGTTCGCTGCAGCGCTCCCGGCAGACCCGCCGTTTCCCGGGGCTGCGGCAGCCACAGGTTCCTTTACCGATGGAGAAAAAGATCCGTGCACATCCGGCGACTGAACCAGACGGGGGATGAATTCCGGAGCCTTGGATCTTGCCGCGGCAGACTGCAGAAGCGTCTGATCTCCGTTGTCAGGTTGAATGGCAGTCAGACCCGGGGCTGGCGCGGGAAGGGCCGTCGACGCGCCCTGGAGATAGGCCATCATCACGCTCTTCTGCGTTTCAAGAAAACGCGTCATCAGCTCCTGGTACTGGCGCATCACCATTTCGTCAGCGCCGCCCGCGGAAAGTTGATCGCTGAACGCTGCATTCGCTGCGGGTATAGTCGACGTATTCGTTTGCACTTCAGAATTCTGTGGCAGTGCTTGAGAGGATTCTTTCATGGGCATGTGTCGTAATGCCTCCTTTTGCATTCCGCGGCCAAGCCGTCTCTCGCGCAGCCTATAGATCCCATCGTACGTTCTTTCCTCCCGCTTTTTCATCTGCGTCGACGGCTGCCTGACTCCCGCTCCATTGACCAGCCAGGTTGTGGCGGAATATTCTTCCCTGCCTTCGGCCTCAAGGTCATTGAGAGCAAGGTGTCGGGTAGCACGGCCCCGGAAGAGCGGTCCAATGGTCAGGGGCACGCGATTAACGGCAAGCTGTCCGAGTGTTTTCAGCAGCTGGGCAAGAGGGGGCTGCCCCTGGGCGTCGGTCGCCACTGCCAGGAACGTCCTGTTGTCAAGGATCTGTTTCGCCAGGTTGGTGAGAACGCTTCCGGGTCCCACTTCGATGAAGGTCCGCGCGCCTCTCTCGTACATTGCCTCTATCTCGCGGACAAATTCGACGGGCTTTACCATATGCTCGGAAAGACAAGCTCGGATTTCCTGAACGGAGGAGCCGTGAGGCGCCGCCGATGTATTGGAAAAAACCTCGATGGCAGGGGAAGATAATTCGACGGTTTCCAGATAATTCGAGAAGAGTTCTTTTGCCGGGGCGACTGCCGGTGAATGAAACGCACCTGAAACAGGCAGAAGCTGAGCGTGGATCTGCCGGTCTTTCAGAACGGAGATCGCCTTCTCGACTGCGGCCTTTTCCCCGGAGATAACGGTCTGGCGGGGAGAGTTGATGTTTGCGATCACAACGCCCTGAATGGCCGCGATAATATCTTTCAACTGTGCGGCGTTTGCCTTCACCGCGGCCATGGCGCCCAGGTCGCTCCCCTTTGCGGCCTCGATGATGAAACGACCCCGCGCTTCCGAAAGGGTGTACAGTGTGTCCTCGCCAAAGACGCCGGCTGCGGACAGGGCCGGATACTCACCGTAACTATGACCGGCTGTCATATCGGGCCGCAAAGACATTTTTTTGAGGAGGTTCAGCATCCCGCGGCTTGCCGCAGCGAGCGCGGGCTGCGCGACGTTCGTCTCCGCCAGGTTTTTTCTCTGCTCTGCTTCGTGCTCGGAACTGAAGCGCGGAGGGGGGAACACAAGGCTGCTCAGCTTCCCGGGGAACCGTTCCTTCAGCGCCGCATTTGCCCGTTCAAAGGCGTCGAGCACCTCGGGGAAAAGTACCGAGACTTCCTTGAGCATGTTCGGATACTGGGAACCCTGGCCGGGGAAAAGGAATGCTATTTTACCCGGACCGACGGACGGTCCGCTGGAATAGAAAATCCCCTTCTGGTCGGAAACAGCGGCGCAGTTGACGTCATTCAGGGACCGGGCAACGGCTGAGAGTTTCTCTTTCAGGTCATCGGGAGATGAAGCCACAATCGCAAGACGCGATGTATCGCTACCTCTCTTTTTTGTCTTTTCCCTGAACAGCTCCCACAGGGTGAAGGCGATGTCGCGCAGGAGAGGGCGGGCTCCCGCAGCGAGGGCCTGTTCGAGGGATTGCACCGCGGCAATGATCTCGTCTTTCGATTGTCCCTCCCAGAGAAAAAGCTCTGCGGGCCAGGCGTCGGCGGCAGACCGGTCGGATTCGATCCGGCCTTTATACTGTTCGAGAACAGCATGGAAGTTGGTTCCTCCGAAACCGAACGCGCTTACGCCAGCACGGCGCACGCTGCTGCCATCCCCGACCCAGGGGCGGACTTCAGTATTGATATAAAGAGGCCCGTTCAGAAAATCGAGCTTGGGATTTGGCTTGTCGACTCCCATCGTCGGGGGGAGCACCTTGTGGTAGAGAGAGAGGGCTGCTTTGATAACTCCGGCAAGCCCCGCAGCCCCTTTGGTATGACCGATCATCGATTTTACCGATCCAATCGCGCAGTTCTGCGGAGCCGCTCCGCTCTCCTGAAGCAACCGCGTTGCCGATTCAGCCTCCACGAGGTCGCCGACGACCGTGCCCGTTCCGTGGGCCTCAAAAAGCTCAACCGTTGCCGGCGAGAATCCGGCCTTGTCATAGGCCCTCTTCATGGCCAGCATCTGTCCTTCGACCCGGGGAGCGGTCATGCCCATGCCGCGTCCGTCGCTGGAACCGGCGACGGATTTCAGCACCGCGTAAATGCGGTCCCCGTCCCGTTCCGCGTCTTCAAGTCGTTTCAGTATCAGGAAAGCAAGTCCCTCACTGATTACCGTCCCGTCCGCCTTTTCATCAAATACTTTGCATTTGCCCGTCGGGGAAAGAGCGTTGGTCTTACTGAAGCAGGTGTACGTGAATGGGCTCTGGCAGGCGTCCACTCCTCCGACGATCACCATATCACTGCTTCCGGTCTCCAATTCCCTTGATGCATCGTAGAGCGCGGCAAGGGACGAGGCGCAGGCAGCGTCGATCGTATAGTTGACCCCCCCGAGGTTAAAACGGTTGGCAACGCGTCCGGCCAGAACGTTCATCAGGATGCCCGGGAAGGTGTCTTCGGTCCATTCTTTGAACCGGTTCATGACCTCGTCGGAATCTATCTCGAAGACCATCGGCAGCGTGGAACGCATGACGTACTTCTGGCCCAACTCCCCGATGCCGGCCCCGGTCCCGATTATGACCGACGTCCGGTCGCGGGTAAATTCTTTCCCCTCGTAACCCGCGTCCCGCAATGCAGCGCCGACCATCTCGAGGGTCATCAAATGCACCGGCTCGATGGCATTAAGCGAGCTGGGTGGAATCCCGTATTTAGTCGGGTCGAAGGGCATGTCGTCGAGAAAGCCGCCCCAGCGAGCATATATCTTGTCGCGGGCTTTTTTGTCCTTGTCAAAGTAGGCCTTCCAGTCCCACCGATTTGAAGGTATTTCACTGATCGCCTCGACCTTGCGGAGCACATTTTCCCAGTACTCGCGGAGGTTCTTCGCTTTCGGAAAGCAGCAGGACATGCCGACAATCGCGACATCGACGGATTTCCGGTCCCGATTTACAGGGATCGCTTCTGGTTCTTCAAGGGTTTGCAATCGCTGCACCGCTTCGCCGGTTGTCGCCCGGTGCAGTTCCCGGATCGTGAATACTTCGTCCCGGAGCGCTGCGAGCTGACCGATAAGATAAAGACCTTCTGCCTTCTGCTGGTCATCGTTCACGCTGATGAGATAGTTCTCGCCTGTCCCCTTCCCGTAGGCCGGATTCACAATAAGGCCCTTTGCAGCAACGCGCGATCTTCCGACAACAAGCTTTTCAAGGCCGGACCGCATTTGTTCCTGCGGCTGTTTTTCGTCGGCGAGCTGTTTCTTTTTCTCCGCGAACACTCCGGCAAACGGGGTATCGCAGCAGCGCAGGGCATGACCATGGCTGGTTTCAAGCACCCGGGTCCCGGAACAGCGGAGGGCGTTCTTCTGGTACCCGCTCGCGATGGCCGCCGTCTCGGTGATCTCTTTGGTAAAAAGGTAGGCAGTTCCCATCTGGATGCCGACCTTTGCCCCGGACCTGGCAAGCGGCGCGGCCATTGCAGCAACGGCCGCAGCGGACACTGAATCGTGAATACCGCCGGCAAAGAGGAGATGGAATTCCCCGGGCGTGCGGCCTTCCTTGAATTTGTCCAGCAGGTTTTCGATCATGGTCTCCCATAGCACGTAGCCGGACCTGGGCCCTATGTGCCCGCCGCATTCATTCCCTTCGAAAATGAACCGCCGCACTCCGGCGTCGATAAACATTTCCAGAATGGCGGGAGACGGGACATGGACGTAGGTCCGCATCCCTTTTGATTCGAGCAATGCGACCTGGTTCGGGAGTCCGCCGGCAACAACGGCGAATTTCGGAGAAAAAGGCTCAATTGCTTTCAACTGTGCGTTGAAATGTTCGCTCTCGATGAACCCGAGCAGCCCGACTCCCCAGGGACGATCCCCGAAAAGACCGCTGACCTCGCCCAGCAAAAAAGAGATTTCCTGTGGCCGCATTTGAGAGATGGCCACGAAAGGCAGGGCGCCGGCATCGGCGACTTTTGCCAGGAAGGCGGCGTTGTCGCTTACGCGCGCCATCGGACCCTGCACGATCGGATACGCCGTCGCATGGGACTTGGCCAGCGGTGATCCCTCCTGAAGAATGCCCGCTATTTTTGCCGCTCGGACATGGTCGCGAACGGATTCTGCGAGTGCTTTCAAAAGAGCGCCGACGGATCCATACTTTTTTGCGAACAGCGCCGCAAACGCGGCATCCTGCCCGATCGGCCAGACTGCCTCGGCGGTCTCATTCCATGAAATACGGCCGCGGGACGAGAAACGCAGGGCGGTAACGGATTCCTGTTCCATGACGTCACGATCAACAGAAGAAGCTACCTTCTGAACCTGGTGAGGTGCGGCTCCGGGACGCTTATAGAGTCGAAAGAAGGAATCTTTATCTCCGATGCACACCGTCTCGGTACCGTCCATTCGGGTGATAACTCGCTTGACGCTTTCAGGCAAGGAAGACTCCCGCAACAGGGAAAGCTGGAAGTCAAGCACTACGCCGTTGGCGCCAGCACTGTAACAGGCAGCCGCCGTATGCAGACCGATCCCACCCTGAACCCAGACCGGCAGGGTCAGAGCCTTGACGATCTGCTGCATGAGTACGAAGGCCGTCTTTTCCCCGACAAACCCTCCCGCTTCATTACCCTTTACGAGCAGCCCGTCCACGCCTGCTTCTGAACCAGCCATTGCTTGCGCAAGAGAGGTCACCTCGAGGACCACCGAGCGGTTGTTCGCACAGCACGTCTCGATACAGGCGCGCAGGCCCTCCGTTTTTGCGGTCGTCAGGACTACAACCGACACATTGTCGGGTATGTTTACGGATATCGCCCTTATAAGCCGGTCATCGTCCGCGTTCAATTTAATGCCGATGCTTTTTCCGGCATGACGCGACATTTTCCGTATGGCTTCAAGAGCGACCACCGGGTCTTCAACGAACTCAAGATCCAGTATCCCGAGGTGCCCGGCCCTGCTCGCGGCAATCGCGACGGACGGATCAGCCGTTCCCGGGGGGGTAAGGGCGATGATTTGAAAGGTTCTACTTTTTCCACTGTCCGGGTTCATTTGAATCACCATGGTTATGGCAATAAGATCGGGAATCAGTTCCCGTTCATATACCGGCATACAGCCGGTGCAATTTCTTCGATTTTCATGATGTCTGAGTAAGCTTCTTCCGAACTGAAGAAGTGAGCGTCATCGTGCGTATGCATCCCCGTGAAGTGGCTCCTGCCGAACAGAGCCGTTTTGTTGAAGGCGCCCTTCAGATCGAAACCGTAGTGCGGAAGAGCATAGAGATCGGGGCCTTTCCCCGCGTACGGTCCCCTGAATATCTCCTCCTTGAAGTAAACCTCTTTTACGACAGGATCACCTTCGTAGGACAGGGCCAGCAGTTTCTGCTTCAGCTCCCGGCGCATCTGCTCGTACCCCCCCGTAGCCACACAACCCTTCGGATACTTTCCCTGAAGATGTATATATATCCTGGAGGGATCAAGACAGAATGCAGCGGATGTCCCGGTAATGCTCTCGATCCCCTTTTCCTTGTCCGCGATTTCAAGATAACCTTCCTGCATCAGCCATCGGTTGAGATACACCTCGGTTTTTATCGGGGTGAAGCCATGGTCGGAGCAGGTGATGAAAAGAGCGTTCTCTTGTTTTGCCTTCCTGTATATCTCTCCGAGAAATTCATCCATCTGCTTGTAGAAATGAATGAATTCACGGTGGAATTTCCCCTGTTCCACTGCGCTGTCGTAGAAAAAGTGGTGGAGCCTGTCGGTCTCCGTTATCGTGCCCACGAATATCTGCCATTTTTCGTTATCGAAAAAATGGTTGATGGCTTGCCGCCTTTTCTCGAAAGTCTTGTCCAGATCATTAAAGAATGCCGGAATATCATTCTTCGCGAGTGTCGAATTGACGTCGATTTTATACCCGATTTCGCTCAGATATTTGTATGCGCTGTCCGGATAAGTGGCCTTTTTCAGGTCAAGCGCTACAAATCCGCTGGTCATCACGCCGTTCAGCGGTCGAGCAGGATATGTCTGGGGTACATTTAGAACGACCGAAGGGACGCCCGTATCTTCCCAGAACGGGGCAGACTTGACATCGTTGTAATTGGGAAAATATATATCATAAGTTCCGTCTTTAAGCTCAAAAAACCCGAAGATGCCGTGTTCTCCCGGATTTTTCCCCGTCATAAACGAAGCCCACGCGACAGAGGACACTTCGGGCAAAGACGTCTCCATTTTCCGGAAAAAACCATTGCTTATTATTTCCCGGAATTGAGGCATTATTCCCTGACTGGTAAACAGGTCCACGAGGCTATACGGAACACCGTCCAGGCCGATAATCACAACCTTTTTCTTCATTCTCTGACTCTTAGCCTTTCACCGGGGCTACATATAGCCCAGTTCCCTCAACTGGCCCATGATCGCTTCCTTGTCCTGTCCCCTGCCGCCGCGTTCCGTCGTATTTTCGAGGTCCTGTTCCCATGCGGGAATGTCCGAGAATTTTTTTGTTGAGCATCGGGCGCCGAGTGAACGGTAACCCTGGTAATACAGGCTGCAGAACGGTATTTTTTTCTTCTGGATGTTGGTCCAGATATCCCTCTCACTGAAGTGGAGGATAGGATGAATTCTCGTATGTTCAGGGTTTGCTCTCGGGCTGAAATACGTTTCTTCCACCCTGGCATCCTGTTCGTCCCATCGAATCGCCGTCGCAAGGGCTCGAATACCGTTATTTTCGATAAAGAGCTTCATCGGTACGGTTTTCATAAGATGGTTCCCCACAAAGGATTCGGGCTCAAAAGAAAATTCTTCATCGCTGAATTTTAATGTAGCCAATTCCTTTTTGTTCCGCTCATTGAGGTCCTTCGTTTTTATGACATCGCCGAGCTTCTTGGCCCTGCTCGCTACATCCGTATTTTTATTGACGATGACGTTCACGTTCCATTCTGATTTAAGCTTGTTCACAACGGCCCATATCTCGTCAAACACGTCTCCTTCATCGATAAACATGCATTTGGGAAGAGGCAGAGACATCTCACGGCATACCTCTCTGAACAGCCAGAGCATCGTGGTGCTATCCTTCCCTCCGGTCCATGCGACGGCTACATTCTCATGGCCGAATCGGTCGAGCGCTTCCCGGATAATCTTTTTGGATTGTTCGATATTCTGATCAAGACTCATGTTTTTGAGGACGCTTTTCTCCCGGATATCCATATACCCCTCCTTAATACTTCAACCCTGTAAAGCTGATAATGATTACGAACGCATTCGAATCAAATTGATAATGACCGGCGCCCCCACTTCAAAAGAAACAACTTTCAAAGGCATCGGAAGTTTAATCCGGACGGAGACATTGTATATTTGAATTCGTTGACAGACAAAGCCGAAAAGCATACAGGACTGCACTGAGAATCGAACCCAAGTCTGCGCTGAGTCCATCCGGATGCGATTTTACTACCAAAATATTCCTATAATGGTAAACAGGCATTACACATGTCATCAACAGGTAATAAGCGCGATAATTTACCCTAACTTGACAATAAAGTAAATACCCATTTTGATAAATAATATATACCCATTTAATTCCCCTTTTTTACCCTTTTTGTTATCCCGTATCTCATTTGTCTTAAATAGGTGAAAGGTAGCGGTTTAGGAGGGAAGACCTGTCGCATAAACTGGCGCGCGCGGCGTACTACACCATGCGAGATAACGTGCCATGTATGCCGAAGAAGATATTCACAAAATGAAATGACATAGGCTGGCTTGGCTGGAGAATCTTCCTTAGGGTTTGGTAATTCGTCCCACCCCGTTATCAGTGTCTTTTCCGCCCGTACCGCAAGTCCCGCCTTGGCGGGATTAATAACCATAAAACTTGTACAAACACGTGGACACGTCTCAGGAACCGAAGTTTTTCTGGTCCGCCAAAAGGCGGACAGGGTTTTCACCAATAACCTTAATCCTGATGGGTGATCCCGCCATGGAGAGACAATGGCAAGTAATGAAGATAACGAAAAAGCCTGGGTCGAGAAACATTCTGTTTCTCGACCCAGGATGGCTACGGACACTGAAAAAATACCCTTTATCTGGTTTACCCTCTCGGGTGGTGCCTCATCCTCTTTCTGAAAAATGCCAAGCCGACCAGGCCGGAGACAAGCAACAGCATCGACGAGGGTTCAGGAACCGGCTTGATGCCTTTGGTGACCTCGAGGGCGAGGGTCACGCCCTGCTTGCTCTCAAAACCTATCAGATAAGTTGCAGGATCCGTCAAGCTCGGGAATGTCGCACTCAAGTCTAAATCACCATTTAGTATTGACTGTGTATATATCTGGTCGCCAAGAATGGAGAAGAAAAAGCCTATGTCCTTTCCCAACGGGGTGAACATCGATTGAACTCCCGGAGCGTCGAGGTCATATACAACACCGGTGTTGAAATTAATACTGGCATACTGTAGATTATCCGCCATGGTCTCGTCGCCTGAGTCGAAAATGGTTATGCGGTTTGCCGCGGTGTTCACATCAGTGCCCTGGAAGTAGAATCCGAACGCAGAACCGGTTGAAATGCTACCGAAATCGTAGAGTTCGAGATTCAGCACTGACTGCTCAGGGACAAAGAGTTCCGTACCGTTGTCATTTCCAAATCCGCTGATTGGAGATGGACCGCCGATGATACTCGCAGTAGCGCTGCCGGCCATCACCAAAACGGCCATTAGTATTCCTGCGATAGACACCAATATTTTTTTCATTTTATCCTCCTAATAAGGTAACTAAATCAGTTTAGTTACATTATAACATAGCATTTTACATGCCATTTTTAAAACTATTTGTTTTTAAATGTAATTTTAATGTCTATGTTGATACAACTGGTATTATGTAAAAAAAAACTACACATGGTTTGTCTAATACTTATGTCATACTAACATTGTAAATAATTTCATATTTTTATGTTAATAAATATATAGTTACACATTATTTTTATATTTGCTTTTTTCATTAATACACGGTCAATTCTGATAAATAAATAATAAAAACGTAAAAAAACTCTATTGTTATAAATAGTTATCATTTTACAAAGTTACAATTTTATATAGTTACAATTTTACCATCTTCATTTTTATTTTTCCTTCTTCTCCCTTTTCCTCTGCTTTCACTTTATCTACTAAATCCCTGAGCCGCCCGTCCGCAAGGAAAAGAGAGGAGATTTAAAAAACGGCGTGACTATGAAAGCGAAGAAGGGATGAGAGCATAAAGGTGAATCTTTTCAAGCGCGTCTTTTCTTATTTCATGATAATTTGGGGGACATCCTCTATGCCTCATTGTCAAGTAGATGCGTGCTAGCTTTCCCTGCAGTTTGACTTATTACCTGCCTTATGATATAAAATCTGTATTGTCCTTGCCGATTTGTGTTCTCCTGACTTAGCGCGGAAAAATTCAGCTTTCCCCTGCTTAATCTTATAAATAAGTCTAAAAGAGTAAAAGGTTCATGCCTATTCAATTAAGAGAATCTTACTGATGAGAGGAGAAACAAATATTGAAAATACTATTGTGCGGCCTTTTATGCGGCGTTCTGGTGTTGGTTTGCTGCCCGGCTTATGCGGATACGACGGCCGATCTGACGGAAGACAATGTTGCGGCTGGCGTCCCGTCTCCGGAACAAGCAGCTCTTTCAAACTTTCACGGCATCCTGGGCCTCGGGGTGTTCAATTTCAAGAAAATGGTCGGCGACAGCGACCGCATAACATTTCCGCTTCCCATTATCATTATTACGTATAAAGACCTGGCCTATTGGACTCTCGGCGGCGGCGGAGTATGGCTGCTCCAGTCGGACTATTACGCGGCAAAGCTCGGCTTGGGCATTAAAGCGCATCCAGGATGGAAATCGGGGGACGATCCCCTTCTCACGGATATGACTGAACGCAAGAACTCTGTTGACGGCTACATTAACGCGCTGGCGAAATCGCCCATCGTCAATATCAGCGCGGCTTTCTACCATGATATCGGCAATGTCAGCAAAGGCAGTTCCGCGTCTGCCAGAGTTTCGCACAACTTCTGGTTTGACCGAAAGTTCCGCTTGACGCCGAGTATCGGAGCTGAATGGCAGAACGCCAAGCTCGTCGACTATTATTATGGTGTACGTCTGTCTGAGGTCATTCCCAATAGGCCGTCCTATTCCGGTCGTGACACGATGAATATCAGCGCCGGACTGGGAGGTCTTTATCTTATTAATCGTAACTGGTCTCTACTCGGAGGTCTCTACGCCGTCCATTTCGGCAACGGCATTACCGACAGCCCCATTGTGAAACAGAGCAACACGGCGCTTGTCTATTTCGGCGGCGGCTGGTTATTTTAAATCCTTCTCCCCGCGCGTGATACTCCGCAGGAACATGAGAGCGAGCCTTCAGCGGAATATAAAGCAAAGATGTCGGCTGGAAAAGAGCATCGGAAATGGCGCCCGCCTGAACAAGACGGGCTTTCTTATTTAAGCACCCGGCTATCTATCCGGGGTAATCTTGACACAAAACCCGGCCACAAATCCCTCATAGTTGTTATTTGGTGAAACCGGTCATTCCTGTCTGAAAGAAGCTGTTATAGCGACCGTCAGCCTCGGTTCTTCTCAGCAGATCCTCGGCAACTGCTCGCCTTGGAGCATATCAATGATACGGGTTCCGCCGATTGCGGTTTCGAGAAGAACAGCTCCGGAAGGACCTTCCGCAATATCACCGATGATCGCGGCATGACGGCCAAACTCGTGCTGATGCATTGCAGTCACGACAGCCTCCGCGACGGATGCTTCGACGATCGCGATCAGTATGCCCTCATTCGCCACAAAGATCGGATCGAGACCGAGGAGACTGCAGGCGCCTTTCACGCCCGGAGGTATTGGAAGGGACGGTTCCTGGATACGTATGCAGAGGCCCGACTCCAGTGCCGCTTCCTTGAGCGTCGTGGCCAGTCCGCCACGCGTGGGGTCGCGCATAAAACGTATCGCGTTCGGTGCTGCGTACATCGCATTGACAAGACCATTCAGCGCCCTCGTATCGCTCGTGACCGGGGGATCAAAGGTGAGCCCGTTTCGTTCCGACATGACCGCAACACCGTGGCTGCCGATATCGCCGCTGATAATGACCTTATCGCCTTTTTTGATACTCGACGCGGAAATGTCCCGTCCCTCAGGCACCACGCCGATGCCCGAGGTATTGATGAATATCCCGTCCGCTTTGCCTTTGTTCACTACCTTGGTATCGCCTGCGACGATCTTTACCCCGGATTTTTGAGCAGCAACAGCCATGGATGAAATGATTGCTTTCAGATCAGCGATCGGGAACCCTTCTTCGATCACAAATCCCGCAGTGAGATACAAAGGTTCCGCCCCGGAAACAGCGAGATCGTTCACCGTACCGTTCACGGCAAGATCGCCGATGTTGCCTCCGGGAAAGAACAACGGGGTGACCACGTAGGAATCGGTGGTATAGGCAAGCCGGTGTGATGGGACAGTCACGAGCGCTGAATCGCCTGTTCCTTGAATACCAAACGCAGGCCCGAAATACGTCCGGATAAGTTCGTGCATCAGCTTGCCGCCGCTTCCGTGACCGAGAAGAATTCTATCCATGCTCACTCCCGTATTTATAATATGCCGCACAGCTCCCCTCGGTGCTGACCATGCACGGCCCTATGGGATTTTCCGGCGTGCACCCGGTCCCGAAAAGCGCGCATTCCGTCGGGACTTTTACCCCCCGAAGGATATCGCCGCAGGAACAGAGCTCCGGTTCTTTGGCATCAGAGACCGGCGGATGGAACTTTACGTTGGCGTCATATGTCGCATATTGATCTCTGAGCTTCAGCCCGCTCCCGGGAATAACACCGATCCCCCGCCAGTAGGCGTCTGCAGGCTCAAAATATTTCTCGAGCAAGGCAACGGCCCGGGGGTTTCCTTCCGGTCGAACAACACTCGCATATTGAATCTCGATTGCCGCCCTTTTCCCGGCGATCTGCCGAACGATCATGAGAATGCCTTCTATGATCTCCCCTGCCGCGAATCCGGTCACCACGGATGGCTTTTTATACTGTTCGGCAACAAACTCATACGGTAGTGTGCCGATGATCGTGCTGACATGACCCGGCAGGATGAAGCCGTCCACGTGAACATCCGGCGAATCGAGCAACGCTTTCAACGCCGGCGGTACAAGCTTGTGCGCGGTGAAAATAGTAAAGTTTTTTGTTCCCGCCGACTCAGCATGGGCGATGGTGCCCGCAATGAGCGGCGAAGTCGTTTCAAACCCAGTTGCAAAAAAAACGATCTCCTTCTTCGGCGACTGTTGAGCAAGCGTCAGCGCATCAATGGGAGAATAGAGCACGCGCACATCAGCACCCTCGGACCGCGCTTCAAGAAGCGACCCTTCCCCGCCCGGGACCCGCATCATATCGCCAAAGGTCGCCAGAATGACCCCGGGGTTCCTCGAGATCGAGATCGCCGCATCCACGTCACGCACCGAGGTAACGCATACCGGGCAACCCGGCCCGCTCAGGAGCGTGATGTTTTTCGGGATAACATCGCGAATTCCGTGCCTGAAGATCTCGACGGTATGGGTCCCGCAGACCTCCATGAGCTTGAGCGGCCGGTTGATGTTGCCCATAAGTGCATCCAGCTCCATGAGCATTTTCTTCATGGCATTCCCGACGTTACTTCCTCTCCCCGAGGGGGAGAGGACTGAGGTGAGGGGGTGTTCATGTCATGCAATGTTCGACAAATTACTTCCCCGACTCCTTCAATATTATTCAATATGTCTCTGTCGCTGAATCGGATTACCTTGATACCTGCCTTCGCCAGCATTTGTGTCCTCATTGCATCTCTTTTTAGCCCTGTTTCCTCGTAATGTTGACCGCCGTCAGCCTCAATACACAGTTTATATTTCGGTGAATAAAAATCGAGAATATACCCGCTGACCGGGAACTGCCTCCTGAATTTCGCATCTGCGACTTGCCGATTTCTCAAGAGAGACCAGAGCTTCCGTTCTGCATCTGTTTGATTTTTTCTCAGCAGTCGCGATTTGTCGATAGCAGGCCGCTTCATCCCCCTCACCCTACCCTCTCCCCAATGGGGAGAGGATTTTAAAAACCAAGCTTCTTAAGCCTTTCCCTGACGATATACGCCTGCCCCAGAGAAATGCACGCGTCATTACACGGTACTTTATGATTTATAAAAACGTTCATGCCGTCCACGGACAGCGCATTGATCAGCCGGTTCAGGATAAAAAGGTTCTGGAACGTGCCGCCGCTCAGGGCGACATCCTTGAACCCGTACTGTTCACTCAATCCCCTGACCATTGTGCAGATAACCGATACTACGGTATTATGAAACTTTGCTGCGATAATATCTGTTGCCATGCCTTGTACGAGGTCATTGATGATCACCAGTATCATGGGAGAGAAATCGATGATAGTATACTCATTTTCTTTCTTGAACTCAACGTGATACTCATCATCTACCCCCTCCTTCGCAACAGCTTCCAAAGCCATTGCCGCTTCACCTTCAAACGTATTCCGATCGCAGATGTCGAGCAACGCGGACACGGCATCGAACAGCCGTCCCGCACCCGATGCGAGAGGTGAAAATTCCCGCGATTGCGCTATTATCATAAGATTCTCGATCGTTTCCTTGCCATACCTTGAGGTAAACCCTATGCGTTCCAGACAATCCCAGGCTTGGTCTCCTGCCGCGTCCATAACATAGCTCACCGCTGTTTTCCATGGCTCATTGATCGCGGCCTCTCCGCCCGGCAGCGAGACATACTTGAACTGTCCAACCCTGTCGAATCCCGTGATATCCGCGATAAGAAATTCCCCGCCCCAGAGATTGCCATCAATGCCATACCCGGTGCCGTCGAACGCCACGCCGATGACCTTTGCTGTCAGTCCATGCTCGGCCATCACGGATCCGATATGGGCATAGTGGTGCTGGATGGAATGCCGAATAATTTCGGATTGCCGCCCCCCCTCACCCTTGCCCTCTCCCTCAAGGGGAGAGGGTGCCTGAGATAGCGCCCATTGTGTGGAAAGGTACCCTGGATGCAGATCATGCGCGATTACGATCGGATTGACACGATAGACTGCTTTTAGATTCGCGAGGCATTCCTCAAAGAACTTTATGGTCTCGTAATTCTCCATATCACCGATATGCTGGCTCACGATAGCGAACTTCCCCTTGGTCAGCGTGAAGGTGTTCTTGAGATCGGCGCCGCAGCCGAGCACCTCCGGTCCTTCGTCGTGAAGGGCAATGGGGTCAGGCGCGTATCCGCGGGAACGACGTATAAAAGACAGCTCGGAGTTCCCCCGATAGAAACGTTCGAGGGCAGGCTGCGTGTGAAGTTCGGAGTTGTTTTCACTCCGCAATCCGCAATCCGCATTCCGCAATCGCATCACCGAATCATCCACCCGCATAAAGATGTCGCGGTCATGCAGGAGGAAACCGTCAACAATGCCGGAAAGCTTGAGGATGGCTTCATCATTGTCGCGTACGATCGGTTCTTCCGACAAATTGCCGCTCGTCATCACCAGGGCCTTGAAATGAGGTTCTTTGAATCGAACTCCGGATTCGCCCGGATGAGTGAACAACAGGTTATGCAAGGGCGTGTAAGGCAGCATACATCCGATATAATTATTGTTCGGCGATACATCCGCGGCAAGCACATCACGACCCTTCTTGCGTAACAGAACGATAGGCCGCCTGTTCGACAGCAGGACCTGCTGCTCCTCTTGAGAGATGACGCAGAATTGTTCTATACTTTGGATATCATACGACATGACTGCAAAGGGCTTGTTGCTCTTCCTTTTCCTTTCCCGCAATCTTCTGACAGCATCATCGTTACCTGCATCACAGGCAATATGAAATCCGCCGAGGCCTTTGACAGCGACTATACCTCCGTCCTTCAACATCTGTATCGCTTTTTTCAAGGCTTCTGTTCCTTCAACTCCGAACTCCGAACTCGGAACTCCGAACTTCACCCGCGGTCCGCAGGTCGCGCACGCATTCGGCTGGGCATGGAACCTTCTGTTTTTAGGATCGTGATACTCCTGGAGACAATCGGGGCACATCATGAAAGGCGCCATCGTGGTGTTCGGACGGTCATACGGCACCGACCTCGTGATGGAATAGCGGGGGCCGCAATTCGTGCAATTGATGAAGGGGTAAAGGTATCGCCGGTCAGACGGGTCAAGCAGTTCCCTCAGGCAATCATCGCACGTCGAGACATCGGGCGATACGAGGGTAAAGGGACGACCGGCTGCAGTATCGGTGCTGGCAAGAATGGCAAAATCAGTGTATCCGTGATGGGGCAGCGGAGTTATGGTGAGGTCGGTTATCCGGGAGAGCGGCGGAGATTCGCTGCGAACGCGCTGGACAAAATCGGCAACCCGTGCTCCCTCGATGTCGATCAGAACGCCTTCAGTGGTATTCGTTACATATCCTTTGAGGTCGAGAGACTCCGCAAGGGTATAGACAGCGGGCCTGAAACCAACGCCCTGCACAATGCCTTTGATTATGATCTGAACCCGCTCAACCATGTGGCCCATGCATCGATCCCCGCGCCGCTCGTGCAGGAGACCTCGAATATCTTCAGTTTTGGATTGAGCGCCAGTGAATCGTTTCGTACCTTGTTCATGTCGGTATTCATGTACGGCAGCAGGTCCATCTTGTTCAGGACCAGGGCCGATGACTCGCGGAACATGAGCGGATATTTGAGCGGCTTGTCATGTCCTTCGGCGATCGAAAGGACCATCATCTTCATGTCTTCGCCTACCTTGAACTCTGCCGGGCAGACAAGATTCCCGACGTTCTCGATAATCAGCATGTCGAGCTCGCGAAGCGGCAGATCGTCCAGCACCTCGCTGATCATATTCGCGTCCAGATGGCACGCCCCACCCGTGTTGATCTGAACAACAGGTACATCGAGCGCACCGATGCGGTCGGCATCGTCCTGTCCCACGATGTCCCCTTCGATCACCCCGATCTTCCTATGCGGCTTGAGCGCCAGGATCGTGCGCTCCAGCAACGTCGTCTTGCCGGCCCCCGGAGCACCCATCAGATTTATGACGAATACACCCGCATCCTTGAACTTCTTCCGATTTTCCTCGGCAATCCTGTCATTCGCTTCAAGTATGCGCGTAACAACCTTGACTTTCACTGGCTCCTCTTTTTTGAGGATCTGTTCCCCTCGCGTCCCTCGTCCATCGTCCCACGTCTCACGTTCTTCAATGCATCTCCATCTCGGAAATCTCCATTTCACGACCACGGCTGATCTCAAACTCCTTCGATCCGCAGAGAGGGCAGGCAAATATATATTGGGCATCGGGAACATCAAATTCTTTTTTACAGGAACCGCACCTTCCGCCCACCTGCACGATCTCGATGGTCATTGTTGCGTCTTTAGCGACCGTCGGCTCTTTCAGCGCATCAAAAGCGAACTGAAGGGACTCGGGCATGACACCGGTTGCCTTTCCGAGCCTGACGATGATCGACTCAACCGTTGTACAGCCCTGCTCGCGGCACTGTTCATCGACGATTTCCAGGATACTATGGGCAAGGGAAGACTCATGCATAATTTCACCGGTCTGGAACACTTCTGCCTTGATCGATTGAATGGCAAATCCCGCATGGACGAGGACATAATCACCGACCCTGGGCTCCTCGGAGAGCAGGATGATGCTCACGTCCTTTCTCGCGCCGTATACGTCGATCGTTGCCATTTCACTATTGATCGATATTACTTTAGCGGGGACCGCAAGGCACATGGCACGTTCCACTCTTGAAGTTTAGACACCATACGTTCGACAAGCGTATTTACTTTATCCCATATCTCCGGGGTCATGTCAAGACCGAGTTCCATGCTCTTTGGCTGAATGCCGATAATACAGATGTCCTTTGGCGAGGTGTCGGACAACTTCACGATGGACAAAACGTCCAGGAGACCCAGATGATGCAGCGATGTCTTGGTGCTGAACTTCGCCGGGATCGCTTCATTTTCCAGGATATCGATGTACCCCGGTTCCCGATCGAAATTCACGGCGTCGATCATGAGCAGTTTTTGCCTCCCGTCGATAAACGGAAGCAGGTCGAGGCCTGCGGCCCCGCCGTCGATGATCTCGACGTAGTCCGGAACTGAGTATCGCTCCTGGAAAGCGTTCACCGTATGGACACCAACGCCCTCATCCATCAACAGGATGTTGCCAAGTCCCATGATCGTTACTGTTGGTTCTTTTATAGAGTACATGCTCCTCCCGAAAAAAAAGCCCTCCGCCTCCCGAAGCAGCTGCCGCCAAATAAGGAGGAGAGGGCTTACGTTTGATGACTTTTTGACGACGCGCTACAGGGCTTTCACCTTCACGATATCGTTGCCCTTGGCATCAACCATGTGTATCGCGCATGCCAGACACGGATCGAAGGAGTGGACTGTTCTTAAAACCTCAAGCGGCTTTTCCGGATCCGCCAGCGGCGTGCCTACCAGCGATGCTTCGTACGGTCCCGGGGCGCTGTCCCCGTTCCTCGGGCTCGCGTTCCAGGTCGACGGTACGACGCACTGATAGTTCTTTATCTTTCCGTTCTTGATCACGCTCCAATGGGACAGGATCCCGCGCGGCGCTTCGTGGAAACCGACCCCTCTGATCTCCCCGCTCGGAAACACGGGCGCGTTAAAGGTCTTCACATCACCCTTGCCGATGTTCGCCACCAGTGCATTCCACTGGGTGGTAAGCTCATCGTACAGAACGGCACAGCGGATGGCGCGGGCGCCGATGCGGCCGATGGTGGAATGCAGCGCCGCGGGACCGACCTTGGTCTTGGCAAGACTGCTGATCGTGGCAAGCATATCCCCGACGTATTTCTTCGTACCGGCATGTCCGGCGGCGTACATGCACAGCACGTTCGCGAGCGGACCGACCTGGGCCGGCTTTCCGTAGAACGTCGGCGCCTTCACCCATGAATACTTGTCATCATACTGCATTCCGGTGTAGTTCGGATCGGTGGTCTCATCCCACGGATGCTTGTTCCAATCGCCCTTATACCAGGAATGCTTGATGCTTTCCTTTACCCCGTTCTTGAAGTACTCATCATTGAAGCTCTTGATCGGCGTGAAACTGGCAAGGTCGCCGTTCGCGATGTAGCCGCCCGGCAGCGCGAAGACCGTTCCCTTGGTATCCATGGGGAGATCGGGCGCTGAAAGATAATTGGTAACGCCTTTCCCGTATCCGGTCCAGTCCGCATAGAATGCGGCCACGGCAGCGACGTCCACGAGCATTGCGTTCTTCACGAAGCTTCCGACCTCGTCAATGAGCGTCTTGATGTAGTAGAGCCGCTCCATGTTGAGTGTGGACTGGTTGTCAGGGTTGATGGCGTTCGCCACACCGCCGACCGCGAGGTTCTGGATGTGCGGCGTCTTGCCGCCAAGGATCGACACAACCATGTTGATCCTGCGCTGGAAATGGAGCGCCTGAAGATAATGGGATGTCGCGAGCAGGTTGACCTCCGGGGAAAGTTTCATGGCCGGGTGGCCCCAGTATCCATTGGCGTAAATGCCCAACTGGCCGCTGCTCACGAATGTTTTGAGCTTCTCCTGCACTTCCTTGAAATGCTTCGCTGAATTTTGGTCCCACGAAGACAGGCTTTCGGCCAGCTGCGATGTCTTCTTCGGATCGGCCTTCAATGCCGAGACGATGTCCACCCAGTCAAGCGCCGCGAGATGATAGAAGTGGACGATATGATCGTGGACCCCGTGTGCGGTGATCATCAGGTTCCGGATGAACTGCGCGTTCAACGGTATTTCCAGATTCAGAGCGTTCTCGACTGACCTCACCGAGGTCAGGGCATGGACGGTTGTTCAGACCCCGCAAATACGTTGCGTAAAGAGCCAGACCTCCCGGGCATCGCGTCCCTTGACGATATTCTCGATCCCGCGCCACATCTGGCCGGAGGTCCAGGCTTTGGATACCTTGCCGTTCTCCACTTCGCACTCGATCCGCAAATGTCCTTCTATACGGGTAATAGGATCTATAACAATTCTTTTTGACATTGTAGAATCTCCTTAAGATAAAATTATGCGTGCTCCGCCTTCGGCAGAACCGGGAATTTTTTTACGATATACAGATACGCCATGATCTCGAAGGAGATGATCCCGAACGTGATCATGATCTCCGAGAATGACGGGAAATAATGCCATCCCGGTCCCGGACTGAGTGCGATCAAGTAGGAATTGAAGCGGTACAGCGAGCCGGCCAGAATGATGGCCGCCGCGGAAAGGAACAGCGCGCGGGGCCGGGTCCTGTTGCCCTTGTTCATGAGGACCACCAGCGGATAGACAAAAAGCGCAATCTCGATGATGAACATGAGGGTATTCTTGTTGAAGTGGAAGAGCGAACCAAGCGCTCCCCGGAAGATGACATCGCCAAGCCTGACGACCACGAAGGAGCCGAGAAGCCAGGGTATGATCCCGGACAGTCTGGCAAGCATGGACGTCTCCATGGGCCGCTTGAGGCCCTGGGACGAGTAGATGGATTCGAAGATGACGATGCCGTATCCCATCGTAACGGCTGAGATCAGATACAGGAGCGGCAGCATTCCGGTCTGCCACAGCGGCGAGAGTTTCTTTCCCGCTATGATCATCATGGTGCCAAGGGAAGACTGGTGCATGGTTGGCAGCAGTATGCCCACGGCGATGAAGAAGAACAGTATTTTGTTCCAGAATTTCTGCAGGCCCCGGACATCCCAGTTTTGGACAAATTTCGGCAAACCATGCTTGTGCTTGACCAGACCTTCAAGGAAGGCCGGAATAAACTCGAGCCAGAGCACCAGTGAGTACAGGGCGATACAGAGGGCCACTTCGAACAGGATCGAGTTCGGATTCGCAAAGGCCGGCAGAAACAGGTTATAGGCCTGCCAATAGCGCCCGATATCGAACATGACCGAAACTCCGGCAAGGGTATATCCGAACATGCTTGCCAGAAGCGCCGGCCTCACAAGCGGATGGTACTCGCCCTTGTTCATCACGTAGACCAGAATAGCCATGGCGTATCCGCCGCAGGCCACTGCCGTGCCGGCGACCACGTCATAGGCGATCCAGATGCCCCAGGGGTAGCCGTCGTTCATGTTCGTTACCGAGCCCAGTCCAAAGATGAAACGGATGACCACCAGCGCCGCGGCAAACAATGCGAACGCCATCAGCACTTTAAATGGTTTTGTGAGTACTTCTCCACCTATTGGTTTGCTTTCCTCTGACATAGGTCTCTCCATGATTAGGGATGATTTATTCGTCTTTTGTGTTCTTGTGTACGATGTATACCAGTCCGCCCAGGAAAACGATCGGGGCGATCATTCCTTTGTACAGGGTGTGTTGAATGGTCTCGGATTGCTGGGCCGATGGCTTCTCCTCCAGGTCCGGCAGGCCAAGCTTGTCAAACGGGACACCCGCAAGGTAGAGCACTTGCGTGCCTCCGCCTTCTTTCTCGCCATAAACGCGGGGGATATAGGGAACAACCATTCGTTCCGTCATCTGCCTGCCGTTTACGCGTTCAACCGGGTACATTTCAGAGTCGCCTGGCTTGTAGGTGAGGCGCTTTTTCGCTTCAGCGAGGAGTTCCTCCACCGGTCCAAAAACACAGGCCCCGGTCGGACAGAATTCCGCGCACGCGGGAATCTCGCCCTTCTTAAGACGATGGGAACACAGCTCGCACTTTCGGATCTCTGGAAACGCCTTCTCCCACTCAAACTTCGGGATATTGAACGGACAGGCGAGCTGGCAATACCGGCAGCCGATGCAGGCATCCTTGTTGTATGTCACGATACCGGTCTTTTCATCCTTCTTCAAGGCAGATACCGGGCAGGCCGAGGCGCATGCCGGGTCCACGCAGTGCATGCATTGGCGCTTGATATAGGCATGGCCGTCCTTCTCGCGGTCCTTTACCTCTGCGGTGCCGTCCTTGTACAACTTGATGCTGTTATAGGTCTTTGAATCGTTATCGAGTGGATTGTCCCAGAGTTCATCGCTCGAGGAAAAGCTCGGTGGTGTTTCATTATACTGTTTGCATGCCGATACGCAGGCCTTGCACCCGACACAGACCGTGGAGTCATACAACAGACCCACGGCCCCGGTGATGCGGGCCTTCGCGTCGCGGGCAAGGGCCGGACCGGCATTCGCCGCCACCATCAGTCCGCCGGCCGCGGCTACTTTCAGAAAATCTCTTCTCTTTATCTCCATAGGTTATATCTCCCCGTGGCCTTATTATTTCCCTTTTTCTTCCTTGTCAAGCTTCTTCACGACCCCGTTGACGGCTGCATAGGCCGCGCCCGCAGCCGCGGCCGCGACCGCCACTCCACCGAGCGAAGCGCCTACGCCCTTGCCCTGCTGTTCAACAATATGCGGATAGGTGTCGGGCGGCGTTACCAGATGCAGATTTGCCTTCGTAAAGAGAGGCTTATTAAAGCCAATGCCCCCCTCGGTACAGCCGAAGCAGGGATGACCGATGCCGACCGGCCATGTTCCGCCGCCTACATCGCCGAACTGGATCGTCGGGCAGTTCGCGTAAGTCTCCGGCCCCTTGCAGCCCAACTTATAGAGACAGTATCCTTTGCGGTGGTTTTCATCACCGAACTCGGTGGCAAACCGGCCGGCATCGAAGTGTGGTCTTCGCTCACAATTCTCGTGGATCAGCCTGCCATAGGCGAACTTGGGTCTCCCCAGTTTATCGAGTTCGGGAAATTTTCCGAAGGTGACATAATAGAGGACCGTTGAGAGGAAGTTATACGGGCTCGGCGGGCAGCCCGGAATGTTGATGATCGGTTTGTCCTTGATGATCTGGTGCACCGGTGTCGCCCCGGTCGGGTTTCCGCCTGCTGACGGAACACCGCCCCATGCGGCGCAGGACCCGATGGCTATGATGGCCGCCGCATCTTTGGATGTTTCCTTCAGAATATCCAGCGCTGTTTTGCCGCCGATCATGCAGTAGATGCCGTTGTCTTTAATCGGGATCGAGCCGTCCACGACCAGGATGAATTTCCCCTTGTTCTCCTTAATTGACGCCGCGCGCGCAGCTTCGGCCTGGTGGCCCGACGGAGTGCTGAGCGTTTCATGGTAATCCAGGGAGATCAGGTCGAGAATCAAATGTTCAAAGGACGGATGGGTGGAACGAAGAAGGGCTTCTGAGCAACCGGTGCACTCCTGAGCTGAGAACCAGATCACCGGCGGTCGTTTTGCCGCTTTCGTGACCGCCTCCGCGATCTGGGCTCCCATCCCAATCGGCAATCCCATCCCGACTGCCATGACACTGCAGTACTTCATAAAATCCCTGCGTGAAACACCACCCATGTGATTGCTCAATGCCTTGAAATCCGTATTCTTCATACTACCCCCCTCGAGAAAAAGAAAATTTCACCAAAGTTATGTTTGCCGGAGACCAATGGAAAGAGTAAATAGCCAAAAAAAAGATTACCTGCTAAATGTAATTATTAAAAGTTCTAATAGTAATATCACTAATATCAGAAATACCAATGGGTGTCAAGAAATTTGTGTACTTTTGTAGCGTTTTATTGTTGTTTTGACTGGCCCCTATTATAATGCTGTACGACACACCAGAATGACACTCTGAAGGGCTCGGAATGACATCTCCGCCCATGTAGTGATTTGAACAACAGGACACTGCTGATGAGCAGGTTGTTACACAACATCATTTTATATATAGTCGGAACGTCATTTCTTATTTCAACCCCGAAAGATAGTCAGCCAGGTCATTGATTTCCTGCTCCGGCAAGTGACTGAAAGAAGGCATGTCGCTGTTTGCGTTGTGAAATTTTGGATTCTTGATCTGCTCGATAATATATTCACGGGAACGCTTGCTGCCGACAAAGGTCAAATTTGGTCCGGCGGCTCCGCCTTTCCCTTTGATGGTGTGACACTCATGGCACCGGCTATTCTGAAATATCTGCACGCCCCGGGAATTCATTTCACACCCGTTCATGGCAATAATCAAAAAACCGATTACAAGCATGCTGAGAACATATCCATTTTTTATCATAACATCCCTTTATTGGCTGCAGGCATCGCACCGTAGTGAATAGGCGTATACGAGTATATACGCCTATCCGAAATACCCATTCGATCTAAAACCGTCCCTATTTGGATATCTTAATTACCCAAAAAGGATCGTAAAAAAACAGCCTGTGCAGATTAAAGTATAGCTCAAGAAAGATCAATTGCAAGGTAAGATAAAAACGCGGTCACGCATGATTTAGTGACATGAATAAAGAGAAACCGCTGGGGAAAAGGCGGGGACAACTCGGGTGTTGTTCACCTACCGCTTCGGAGAGTGCTCTCTATAGCACACATTAAGACTATGCTCTTACTCTCTTTTTACCGCACTCTTTATAACCATAATTCTTTTATCGTTCTTCGTCAAAACAGCATAAAATTATGCCCCAAAACATATGAAAAAAACTATGGACATTTACTTTATTTGTGTTAACATCTTTATATAGCATATGTTACTGACTAAAATACATATGCTACCTTTAGTTACATTTGATATTTTTGCTGTTGTTATTATTATATTTTTATTTCTATAACTCGATACAATTAGTAGCGCGGAATTCAACCGCATATTCACAACCTTTATTTGAAACGGAGTACCTGTATACACGAAAACTAACAGTACAGGAGGATAAAACAATGGTTAATAGAATCGTATTGGTGGTAGTTCTGGCGTGTTTGACGGCATTCGGGCTGAGAGGTGTGCTGCCTGCGCTTTTTGAAAGCAATTCTATTTCAGCTTATGCCGACATCCTTTTCTTGCTTGCGGCTGTAGTTCTGTTCGGAGTAGCGGTTTACGAAGCCTTTATCAAGACTTCTCCTGCTCCCAAACTGAAATAGATCCGTTGGTATTTATCAGCAATATCATCAATGGGACAACAGAGCCGATGATCTCAACCCTCCGGATATAATGAGATCGGAGAACGGGTTATAGGGCAGGAAAGATGAGGAGTAAAATCCGCCGAGTGCGTCAGGGGAGGAAACCATGTCTGATCTTATTATCAAAGCAGCCAGTATTTTCATCGCAGTGTTCGCAGCAGTCGCCTATATTGTGATGGCGTGGCCGTTCTTTTTGGCCGTCGTCGCTGTTTGGATGGTCTGGAAAGCATCAAAATATGGCCGAAAATTGTGGAAGGGTTACATTGAGAAGCTGATGCAAATACCGAATTACCTTTAGGCTTTTTATCATAAGATAAGCCTGCATCTGACGCATGTTCATCCATTGTTAGCTCACTAGAGCCTTGCCCGGATCAAAGCAAGAACGTATCCGTCTGTGCTGGAGCAGGCTCTGTTGTGTAATTCCCTACCTCCTTGTCAATTCAGATAAATCACTTATTCTCTGACAGATGTTGTATTTCTCCCTTTTTCGAGAACTGTGCTGACAACCAATGGTATATGGCATCTCCTCCCCTGCGATAAGTGCGTCTCGATCGTTATGGAGATGCATGCACCAAAGTCTTTGACTTCCCGAATACCCAGGCAATTCCAAAGCCTCCCATATAAGAACGTTTGGTCTTCACTAAAGGACTTTTTTCGAATACTGCGCCGGTCAGTTCATCGTAGCGGGCGAATGCGCCGAACCAGATATGTTCAAAACGTTTGCTTAACGCGAGAACCAACAGTGTACCGCTGTATCCGGATTGAGCATCATAGGAGGGACGGATATTGGGAATGGCATACTGCGGGGAAACCTGGTAGTAGTAGTCATGATATTGTTCCGTGGCGAAGAGCGGGCCGAGTGCAAAGCCGAAATTCCACTCTCCACCGGGACCAATGTTCTTGAGATCAACATTGAGCTGTGGATTGGCGACAAATCCGATTCCGGAGAATTGGGACAGGTCCGTGGCCACCACGGCGCGAACCGGAAAGCGGAACTGCACTACCCGGTCGGCGTCACACTTGCTGAACAGGCACACTTCCAGAGACGGCCCTATCTGTCCGGCTGGATCGAGACTGGGCATACCGGTCCTCGCGGAGTTTTTGCCGCTGTTTACCGGTACTCCCAGGTCTGCGCTAATATTCAGCACCACTCGTTCTGATTCGAACAGCAGACCGTACATTCCCTTCCTGTCCACCCGCAGGATCTCCCCTCGATACACAAGATAAGGCAAGGGCAGGAAATATCCCCGGTTCTGGTCAGAACCCCGGTAATCCGGAATACTCAGGCCGGTAACACCCACTCCCGCTTCCCAGAGAGGTAACTCCTCCGCGCCGCAAAGAGAAACCAGCAACGCACACAGGAATCCCGACAGAAAAACGATGAATCGTTTCATGATGTTATTTGAAGGTCTTGAGTATATATTTTGCTATTTCTCCGGCATCCTTGTCCGAGAGGGTCTTTGCATCGAACGTGGTCATACCCGGGCCCGGTGTCCGCATAATTTTGACGATATCGGCTTCGGTTTTAATCTTGCTCGCGATGAGGTCTTTTTTGTGCAGTGTTTTCTTTGCATTGATGATATTTGCGCCAGCAGGGTGACACAGGGCGCAGTGTTCTTTGAACTTCTCCTCGCCGGGGTTGCCGGTTGACGGCTTTTCCGCTAACGCAGGCGCTCCGATGCCCAGAATGGATATGACCGCTATAGTCAATATTATTTTTTTCATGGTATTTCTCCTCTTTGTTTTTGATCCCAATCAGTCTGAGATATAACTATTATAGCTAAAATAACTTTACTTGCAAGAAACTAAACCGATACTGAGCCAGTACCATTAAAATCTAAACAAGATGGAATGAATTAATCTAAGGACAGCAATTCGACAGGATAACAGGATGAACAGGATATTAAATACAAGCGCATATTTTTATCCGGCGTTATTCTGCAATCCTGTCAATTATATTATTACTGCAGGTCCGCGTTCGTCTCGTGTTGAGCGTTGAAACGCGAGTGGATCACCAGATACCCGGAGAAGAGAATGAGGATGCCGCCGAACAGGGCGACGAATGATGGGGTTTCCGACAGGAACAGATACGCGAGCGGGATCGCGGCGAGCGGTTCCATGTAACCGAGGATCGCGGCATGCTGGGCCATCACTTTTCTGAGTGCACTATAATAGAGGAGCGGGGCAAGCGTGGAATGCATCACGCCGGTTATCAGTAGAAGACCCGCTGTGCGATAGCCGATATGATAGTTCATAAACAAGGCCCACGGTGCTGTCACGATCGTCGTGGTCCAGAGCAAGATAACAACCGCTTTGTGATGGAGCAGCATCTGGCTCAGTTTTCGCGAATAGATGATAATGAACGCATAGGCGATTCCGGAAACCATTCCGGCGATGATCCCGGACGTATCACCAGTTCCTATGCGGAGGCCTCCTCCGGCCAGCACGATCAAGACCATGCCGAGGGCTGCGACGGGAAGGGAAACGAGGGTCACCTTCAGGAGCCGTTCGGCGATGATGAGCGGCGCAAGGACAGCGACAAAGAGCGGCGCCGTGTAGTGGGTAAACACGGCGTTCGACACCGAGGTGTGCGCCAGTGAATAAAAATACGTGACATTGTTCGTGACCGACGAAACAGCAAGCAGGGCAAAAAGCCACCAGACCTCGCGAACACCTGAAAGATCAAGTTCTCCTCTTATGCTCAGCACCGCAGGCACCGTGAAGCTTGCGACCAGCGATGAATAAAAGAGAACAACGACTGCAGGAAGGGCAAGCCAGCGTATGATGATACCCCAGGTGCTCCAGATCAGCATGGCGGCTATAATTTTAAGGTAGTTGTTCATTCGAATGCGGAATTCGAAGTGCAGATTGCGGACTGGAAAAGAAAAATGCGGAAGAAGAAGCGAAAAAACGGCCCCTCATTCCGCATTTGTCAATCCGCACTCCTAATTCGTTAGGTCCCCATTTCCCACGATGCGAGGTACTGTTTCTGCTCGGGTGTAAGCTTGTCGATCTTCATGCCCACGGCCCGCTTAGTAGCGGTAGTGCTCCGACTTGTACGGGCCTTGCTTCGGCACGTTGATGTAAGCGGCCTGCCGGTCGGTCAGCTCGGACAGTTGCGCGTTCAGCGTCTTCAGTTGCAAACGCGCGACTTTTTCGTCGAGGTGCTTGGGCAGCGTATACACACCAATCGGATACTTGTTGGAGCCCTTCTGCGCCTCAGTCCACAGCTCGATCTGCGCGATGGTCTGGTTGGCGAAAGAAGAGCTCATCACGTAGGACGGATGGCCGGTGCCGCAACCCAGGTTCACCAGACGCCCCTTGGCCAGCAGGATGATGCGTTTGTTGTCAGGGAAAATCACGTGGTCTACCTGCGGCTTGATCTCTTCCCACTGGTATTTTTCCAGCGAGGCGACGTCGATTTCGTTATCGAAGTGACCGATGTTGCACACGATAGCGTTGTTCTTCATCTTCACCATGTGGTCATGGGTGATGACGTGGAAGTTGCCGGTACAGGTCACAAAAATATCGGCCTTGTCGGCGGCGTATTCCATGGTGACGACGCGGAAGCCTTCCATCGCGGCTTGCAGCGCGCAGATCGGGTCGACCTCGGTCACCCAAACCTGAGCCGACAAAGCGCGCATGGCCTGTGCCGAGCCTTTACCCACGTCTCCGTAACCGCAAATAAGCGCGATCTTGCCCGCGATCATCACATCGGTGGCGCGTTTGATGCCGTCCACCAGTGATTCGCGGCAGCCATACAGGTTGTCGAACTTGGACTTGGTGACGGAGTCGTTTACGTTGATGCCGGGGAATTTCAGTTCGCCGCGTTCATGCATCTGGTACAAACGGTGCACGCCGGTGGTGGTTTCCTCGGTCACACCCTTCACGGCGGCGAGGCGCTTGGAATACCAGGTTTTGTCGGTTGCCAGCTTGGCCTTGATCGAAGCGAACAAGATGGTTTCTTCTTCGGAAGTCGGCTTGCTGATCACCGATGCGTCTTTTTCAGCGCGTGCGCCCAGGTGCAGCAGCAGCGTGGCATCGCCGCCGTCGTCCAGAATCATGTTGGTCAAACCGCCACCCGACCATTCAAAGATGCGGTGCGTATAGTCCCAGTACTCGGTCAGCGTTTCGCCCTTGACCGCGAACACCGGCGTGCCACCCGCAGCGATAGCAGCGGCAGCGTGATCCTGGGTCGAGAAGATGTTGCATGAAGCCCAGCGGATTTCCGCACCGAGCGCCTTCAGCGTCTCGATCAGCACGGCGGTCTGGATGGTCATGTGCAGCGACCCGGTAATGCGCGCGCCTTTCAGCGGCTGGGTCTTGGCGAACTCCTCACGGATCGCCATCAGGCCGGGCATTTCAGTTTCGGCGATGGCGATTTCTTTGCGGCCCCACGAGGCCAGGTTGATGTCGGCGATGACGTAGTCTTTAGGTGACATAAAGCTCTCCATTCAGGTTAATGAATGGGCGCCGTTGCTGCCTGTTGAATCACCCCCTCGAGCCTGACAGACCCACCTTGCGGTGACTGCTGCAGCGCCCCTCGACGGGGTGGGTTGATGTTTGAATTACAGTCCTGCGTCTGCGCGTAAGGCAACAGCCTTGTCAAATGTTTTTCCAGACTCAACTCCGCACGCAGCCTGCCCCCGAATGTTTCTATCGGGGGAACTCCCCACTCCGAACTGACGTTAAAGCCCCGCTTCCTTTTTGAGTTTCGCCGCTTTGTCCGTCTTTTCCCAGGTAAACTCAGGCTCGGTCCGGCCAAAGTGTCCATATGCCGCGGTCTTTTTATATATTGGCCGCCTGAGGTTCAGCGTTTTCACGATACCCTTGGGCGTCATGTCAAAGTTTTTCCTGATGATCTTGACCAGTTTGTCATGATGGATCTTGCCGGTTCCGAAATCGTCCACATGGATGGAGACCGGATGGGGAACGCCGATGGCATAGGCCAGTTGCACCTCTACCTCCGTGCAGAGACCGGCTGCCACGATGTTCTTCGCAACATAACGAGCCATGTATGATGCGGATCGGTCGACCTTCGTCGGGTCCTTGCCCGAGAAGCAGCCGCCGCCGTGGCTGCCGACGCCGCCGTAGGTGTCCACGATGATCTTGCGGCCCGTGAGGCCGGTGTCGCCCATGGGACCGCCGGTCACAAACCTGCCCGTGGGATTAATGTGATAGATAATGGTTTTTTCATCGAGCAGTTTCTTGGGAAGCACCGGAAGGATCACCTTCTCGATGATCTCCCTGCGCAGTTGCTTGAGCCCGACATCGGGACTGTGCTGGGATGAGACCACGATCGTGTGAAGCCTGTAGGGTTTGCCTTCCCGATATTCGATGGTCACTTGGGACTTTCCGTCCGGCCTCAGATAGGGAAGGATCTCCTTCTTTCGCACTTCCGAAAGTCGGCGGGTGAGCTTATGCGCGAGCATGATGGTCATCGGCATCAGTTCCGGCGTTTCATCGCAGGCATAGCCGAACATGAGGCCCTGGTCTCCGGCGCCGCCGGTGTCAACGCCCATGGCGATATCAGGCGACTGAGAGTGGACCGAGGTGATGACCGCGCAGGTCTCGGAATCGAACCCGTACTTTGCCCGGGTGTAGCCAATGTCCCTGATGGTCTTCCGTACGATGTCCGGGATCTCCACATATCCCTTTGTGGTGATCTCGCCCGCTACCATGGCGAGACCGGTGGTCAGGAGCGTCTCGCAGGCCACGCGGCTCATCGGGTCCTGCTCCAACAGCGCGTCAAGGACCGCATCTGAAATCTGGTCGGCTATTTTGTCCGGATGACCCTCGGTTACCGATTCCGAGGTAAAAAGGTAATTCTTGTTAATGCTGCTCATCTGATCTCCTTCCGGCCATTATGACCATCACTATTTATTTTTCATAACACAGCTGCCGATTTTGCTGCCGGTGACCGCTGTCAATAACCGTATCGTCGATGCTTCGATGGCGTTAAATAAGGTAGTACAATACATTAACTTGACTGAATTTTCAATATGTTTTTTGTCAGGACAGCTTCTCGCTTCAGCGATGACGTGTTTGAAAACCTTCTTGCGCGAATAGGCGCCCGGTCCCTCTGCCCGACGTGCCCGCCATCGCAGCCCCGGCCCCCCCGATATTCGGGCTTGAATGATTGCTCTTATCGCAAAAAATAAAACAGTGGGGGTAGAGAGGATAACCGGGGATGAGTTAACGGGCAGAAGCGGAAAGAAAAACGATCCCGTTCAGAGCGTAATGCGGCGTCATATGCATCCATGCTACTTTGTTTCCTCTGCAATTTCTTTCTGCAATTTGACGGGATCAAATGGGAGCGCCTGTGCAACGAAGCTTGCGATACCCGGCAGGGGCTGTAAATAACGCACTTCGAAGTTAACGCTCCCCTTCGGGGGAATGACACTGCCTTTCCCCATCAGGATCTTCACTTTTAATTCCTGAACGTTCGCGCCTCGCTTGGCCAGGATGTCGTAATCACGCTGGTTGTAGATCTGGTTGCCGTTCAAGAGCCTGATTTTTGAAAGGACGGCTCCCTGGGCATCATAGACCTCTAAAACCACATGCCAGGCGGTCCTCTCCTTTTCCGTGGCATTCTCGATGGTGCCTGAGACAAGCAGGTCCCCATTCGCGTCCACGGATCCGACCGGGTTTACGATCTGCAGCCCTTCTATCGAGACCATCTCACTCGCCGCGTCTTTCACCTCCACCTTTTGAGGAGATGGTTGAAGAGTGACAAAAACACCATACCCTGCCAGACCGAGTATGATTAACGTTCCGATTACGATAAAAAACATTCTTCCCGAATGGGAGGTTGTCGCAGCATACACGGGTTCCTTCACTATTCGTTCCGTCGCAGGAGAATCCGGCGGAGCAGTGGAACGGGTGTATTCTTTCTGAGGTACGGCCGGTTGGATCGGAGTTGCCGGCGGAGGTGAAACAGGAGGTGTTGGTCTGTCAGGTTCAGGCAGGGTTTCTCTTTCAGGTGTGGGCTTGGCTTTTTGCTTCGGGACGAAAAACGGCTCCGGCTTTGGCTCAGGTTGAGATTCAACAGAAGGTACGGTCTTTGGTTTCGATTGCATCAGAGGCTCAAGCTTAATTTCAACAGCCGGCTCGGGCTCCGGTGCCGCTGCAGGAGCTACATGATCCGGTTCGGTAAAAAACGGGGCATTTTCTTCCAGCGCATCCTCATGGGTGGTCTGAGCGGTAAGGTCAAAAGTGTGTGATTCCTTCTCTGGAGGGGCAGTTTCCCTGGCAGCAGGTTCCGCTGCTTCCGACGATAAAGGCGCCGCAGCGGGTATGGGCTTCTGTTCGAACAGGTCGAGAACGGAAACAGCGCCATGGGAAAGGATATACTGCTCAAAATCCTCATGCGTGATCCTGACATATGCGCCACAACGCGTACACGGGAATTTGATCCCTGTTCCGGTTATCTTATCATCCGAGACACGGAAAAGCTTGTTGCACTTTCCACACCGGACTTCCATCCTGCGCAGCCTCCTGTTGGTAAATCGCTTGTTGGTCTTTGTATTTGTTCTATTGTAGTATATTTTAAAGAAATAATCTACTCTTCTGTATTATTTTTTTCTTCCCGGTCTGCGTCGGGTATTTCTCCCCGTGCGCCGGCGATACGGTACTCGTCCGAGGCCCATTTCCCCAGGTCGATCAGCCTGCATCGCTCAGAGCAGAACGGCCTGGATCCATTCCCGTTCCAGGGTGCTTCTTTTTTACATATCGGGCAGGTGATTGTTCGGTCTTTCATGTTTTTGTCCGGAGTCGGATTGGTTGTCTTCCTGTTTACTTCAGAACATACGCTATCGGCACTTCGATCCATCCATGAACAGAAGGCATGGGCGCGGCGCGGTATACGGCCCGGATCGAAGCGGTGTCCAAAATTTCGTAGCCGGAGCTTTCCACTACTTCATTTTTTTCACACTGCCGGATGGATCTCTTTAAGGGTGTGGACAGGTAACTTCGCCTGCCTTGCCCGCTCCTGCCTTGCCATACTCCCGACTTTTCAGCGCAGAGTCATCGCGCTATACAGTAATCGATCAACCTCGTCAATGACCTCTTTAAACAGTCCGCCGTGGCTCTTTGAGCGGGAGAAGAGTTCTTCCCTGAGAGTCTGGATTTCAAGGTCATCGCACCGTTCATAGGTTATAGGGGCATTCTGCATGGCAAACCGTTCCCGTATCAGGAGATGTTTCGCCTTATCCACGAATGGCAGGAGCAATTCTCCGGTCCTTTCCAGTTGCTCATTGATTGTCTGTGGCCTGTCATCTGTCCTCTGTCTTCTTAAAATTTCAGCGAGCTCTTTTACCATGACAGAGAGCGTGCAGTATTCGAGCCCCCGCACCCCACGCCTCCACTGCAGAAGCATGGGATTCCTCCAGAACCAGAGAAAGTTCCGTTGGCCGAACTCGATCAGACCATTCACCGCCCACTCAAACTCCGACAGAAGAGGCTCATGGAAAACCACGGGGCGGGGTTCATTTTCGTAAGCCGCCGGAATATCGCGGAGAACGATCTGCTCGCAGCCAAAATAATTCCAGATATTCCGCAGCATCGCTACACCGTTCAGATCGCACGGCGTATCGAAATGAACGAGTGAAAGCAAAACCCTTCCCTTTCCGAACGATCCTTCAATTACGGCGGGTTCACCAAGCAGGCGCATCGGGTCGAGATGGATCTGGTAGACGCGCTCAAGTTCAGGCCAAGAGCCGACGGCTTCAGCGTCGCCTACGTTCACATCAGAGCTGAAGGAATCAGGCATTGCTTCGCCATAGGTCGCAAGAACGTTCACGCTTTGGCCGTCGATGACAAACTGAGACGGCCACCAGGCGTGGAAGACAAGTTCGGAATTAACGCCTTCACCTTCAGGAATGCCCTCCCAAAGAGGATGGTTATTCACCTTCAATTTGATTCTGCCGCTGAAGCTCGGGACGCGCTCTTTCGTCGGCCTTCTCGTGACCGGCACGAGACCGATGCCGTCCATGGTTGCAAGCCCTGCCCCGCCGCAAAATCCAAGGTACGCGCCGCCGTCATGGATGAACCTTTTAATCGCTTCAACGCCGTCCTGACCCAGGGTCTTCACCTTGTTCGAGGCCCACCCGCCCGGAACGAACAGAGCGGTATGCCGGTCCAGGCAGCCATTTCTAACGTCTTCCGCCCTTACCAGGGTAAAGGGAAGCCCGGCACTCATCAGGGCCTTGTACGCCATAAGCCCCCAAAGGAACGACTCGTCCCAGAGGAAAGCAATATTTTTTTTTTCCAAACTTCGATCTCCGATCTCCGCACGCAGCTTGCCCTCGAATGCCTCAATCGGGGGAACTCCGCACTCACACGTCATACCCTCTCGGTGTTATCATGAAATCGTTCCACACAAATGTTTTCGAGTTGCCGATGATCACGGTCGTCTGCATATCGACGTCAGTGTCCTGCATGTTCTCAAGGTCCGTCACGATGACCGTCTCCTGCTCCCGCATCGCGCCCTTCACGAGGCCCACGGCTGTTTTCGCATCCCGGTGCTTCAGGATGATCTCCCGCGCCCGGTTGAGATGGCCGGCCCGGCCTTTGCTCCGGGGATTGTACAGGACGATAACGAAGTCCGCTGCTGCGGCAGCCTCAAGACGCCTCTCGATCATTTCCCAGGGCGTCAGGCGGTCCGACAGGCTGATGCAGGCAAAATCATGCATCAGGGGAGCGCCGAGACGCGAGGCAGCGGCATTCAGCGCGGAAATGCCGGGGATCACTTCAACTGAAGGCAGCAAGGTTGAGAAGTTGCGAAATTGAGACGTTGGGATCGTCTTACTTTGCTCCGTTTTCTCATCTTCCCAACCTCGCACCTTCCCATCTTCAGCTTTCAGAATCTCAAAAATGAGCCCGGCCATGGCATATACTCCGGGGTCACCACCGCTGATCACGGAAACGGTCTTTCCGGCCTGAGCCAGTTCTACCGCTTTCCGGCACCGGTCGACTTCCTGCGTCATTCCGGTAGACACGACTTCCTTGTCCTTAAGGAGTTCCTTGATGAGATCGAGATAGGTTCCGTAGCCCACGATGACATCAGACCTTTTGATCGCGTCCCTGGCAGCGGGCGTGATATGCTCCAGGCTGCCCGGCCCGGTCCCGACAATGAATATCCTGCCTCTTTCTTCTGACTGCTGACTCCTGACTCCTGACGTCTTCGCTGAAACTGCCACGGTCACGTTTCCTTTCTTCTGCTTTCGCACCAGCAGGTCATTCGTCCCGGCGGCAAGCAGCGCCGCAGGTTCGGCGACAGCATTCGCGCCTGTCGCTTTGAATACAACCTCGGATCTTTCTATCCCTTCCACGCCGTTCAGCTCGGCACTTCTGAATACGTGCAGCGGGAGGTCATATTTTCGAGCGAACGCACTGAGTCCCGGCTCGCTGCCCTTGATATCGATCGTCGCGATACAGCCCAGGGACAGGAACGACAGATTGCCGCTATCGAGCACGCTTCGTACCGCATCCTCGATCTCCTCCTGCGACGTTCCGCTGTTGCACCCGATGCCGACGACAAGGTTTCGGGGCCTGAGATAGAGCTGGCCCTTCACCCGGCAGGTTTCGATGGAACAGTCGTCTCCCGCGACAGCGCATAACGAAGGCCCTGCATAGGCATTCTGTTGGTTCGAGATGATCACGTCCGCGAACCGCGGCTCCGCTACGCGCAGGAACTCATCGGGTAGTTTAATTTCTGACCCCTGCCCCCCGACCCCTGATCCCTGCTGCTCATACACCCGCAGCGCGCCGTTGTTCACGAACCGCGTTCCGATCAGGGGAAGCATGCTCCAGTCCTCGATGACCAAATCATGTTCCCGCGCCCAGAGATCGAGCGGCGGTAGACCGTTCACATCCGACGCAGTGGTAATGACCGCCTCGCTGCCCAGGAACGCCGCGATCTCGCGCGCCAGTTCGTTCGCTCCGCCGAGGTGGCCGCCTGCCAGGCTTACTGCATATCTCCCCGCCTCATCCAGCACAACGACCGCGGGATCGGTCCGCTTGTCCTTAAGCAGCGGCGCAATGGTCCGCACAACGATGCCGGAGGCCATGATGAACACCAGCTCCTCGCTCCTCCGCCACAAGTCTTCGACAACGTCCGGCGCGTATTTCGCGATCTCCGCGCCAGGTGAGAATGACTTCAGCCGCTCCGCAAGCTTCAGTCCATTATCAGTTATATAGATGATCGCTGTTTTTCTCACTCCGCACTCCGAACTCATCACTCCGGACTCACTTCACTTCCGGTACTCATGCTTAAAATCCTTATGGTACAGCTTCGACTCTTTTCCGAGCGACGCCTCCGATGCCCGGAGTGATTCCCCCACATAGATCAGCGCCGTCTTCCTGATGCCTGCGTCCTTCACCAGAAAAACAATGTCCGTCAGCGCGCCCCTGATGACCTTCTGGTCCGGCCAGGTTGCCTTCTCGATGATCACCACAGGCGTATCCGGTGGATACCCCTGCAGCAGCTCGTCCCGCACCTTCTCGATCATGCCGACGCTCAGGAAGATCGCCATGGTTGCGCGGTGCGATGCCAGCGAACCGAGCCGCTCAAGGGCCGGGACCGGGGTCCTGCCCTCCATCCGGGTAAAGATGACGGTCTGGCTTATCTCGGGGATGGTCAGCTCCTGCCCGAGGACCGCGGCGCCGGCCATGGCCGATGACACTCCCGGGATGACCTCATACGGTATATTCAGCTCACGGAGCCGTTCGATCTGCTCTGATATGGCGCTGAAGAACGACGTATCTCCCGTATGCAGCCGGACGACCGATCTGCCGTTCTCCACGGCCGTGCGCATGATCGCAATGATCGCGCCGAGGTCCATGTTCGCTGAATCGTGGATCTCGGCCTTGATGCCGTCGAGCAGCGCGGGGTTCACCAGGCTGCCTGCATAGATCACCACGTCTGCGCTGTCGAGCGCCTTCCTGCCCTTCACGGTGATAAGTTCCGGGTCTCCCGGTCCTGCGCCTACAAAAATGATCTTTGCGTTCATCGTTTCCTCACGATCATGAGGGAGAAATAATTCGTATCCTCCTCGTTCACCTGACCAATGTCCTTATACACCCGTTCATCGTCCATGCCTGCCCGCACCACATAGGTCGCCTGTGCCGCACGGTTCATCCTGTTCAGCATATCCCTGACCGTATTGAACACTTTGCTGACCTTCATGAGCACCACGGTATCGAACTTCTCCAGCGTTTCCTCCAGGCTATCCAGATAATTTGCCGGCAGAATGGCGATCCGTTCATTGCCGAGACCCAGAGAGAGCCCGGCCCGTGCAGCAGCCGCGTTTATGGAAGATATGCCGGGAATAATCTCGATGGCAAGCGCGGGTATGCGCTCAAGCAGTTTATCATAAAGATAAAAGAATGTGCTGTATATCCCGGGATCGCCGATGGTGATGAAGGCCGCGTCACTCCCTTGTTCAAGCACGGAAACGATGGCATGAACGGCTTCATTCCATTTGGAATCAAGCTCATGAGCCGGCGAGAACTCCCTCTCCCCCCGTAGGATAGGGCCATCCACATTTTCCCTCTCCCCGCCGGGGAGAGGGCCAGGATGAGGGGCGGTTTTCATCATGGGAAAGTGTAATTCAACAAGCTCCTTGCCCTCCAACGAAAGCTCCTTCCGCACGATCGACAGCGCAAGGCTCGACCCTTCTTCGCGGCCTTTCGGCACAAAAATACACGGCGTCTCTTTCAGTATTCTGACAGCCTTCAGCGTCATAAGTTCAGGATCACCCGGCCCGACTCCGATTACATACAATTTTCCGGTCATGTTTTTCCTCAACCTGCAACGTGGTTCGGCGCGTTCGGGGAACGCGCCCTACAATTAAAATTACAATCCCGTAGGGACCGTTCCCCGAACGGTCCGCACCATGCCGTTTCAATCAACACACATCACAACGGCAATGCATCCATCCTCCCGCAATACGGATATTCCTCCCACGAGGCAACCATCATCTTCCGCACGGGATTGTTCAAAATGTACTGCGCCTTATCGGTCAGTTCGTTCGGACCGTTCGGGGAACTCCTACAGCGTATCACATGATCATGGAAATTCCGCTGCCACAGATGGCTGATGCCGAAAGCGACCTTCACTTCACGCGACGTGAACCGCTTGAACACGGAAACCCAATTTTGAAGAGTCTTATCGTACTTCATTCCGAACGATAACAGAAGATGCAAATGATCCGGCATCAGGCAGTGACAATATGCTTTAATTTCACCAAGAGCCTGACGATGTTTGATTTCGTCCACTATGACTGTTGCTACGCCATGATCCGCGAAAAATGGTTGTTTGTCGTACGCGCAGACCGTGATAAAGTAAACATGGTCAGGACCTTTATAATCAAACGTTGCGAGACGCATTGGTTTGCGTTGCGGAAATTCCGCCATGGTGATCTCCATTATCGCAAATAGGTGCGGCGCGTTCGGGGAACGCGCCCTACGACACCATTATAATAATCGCAGGGACCGTTCCCCGAACGGTCCGAACCATATTCTTCAGGGACATATCACGCTTTTGATGTTCTGAAAGCGCTGAAAGCATGTTAGCCTTTCCCGCATGCGCCTGCAAAGCTCAGTCATTGCTGTTCCACGGACCGAGCCGCCTCGGGTCCGCTTTCCCACGCGTGAAGCATATCGGTCAGCACCCCGAATTTTTCATCCACAACTTTACCCGATTTCTCCAAAAGGTCGAGGCCCGCGTACCGGTACAGGGGCGCCCACTCATCCTTGTGAAGAACGGCAAGTTTCGGATTCAGGATATAATACCCCTGCCTGAACCTCTTGAAAAGTTTGCGTCCGTAAGGATTCGCGCTGTCGGTTTCGTTTTTTGACAGGAGAGACGAGAGATACTGCCGCTTTCTGCGGTATGCCGGGGTCACGCTATCCGGCAAGGAGTCGGCCATTTCCGCCAGCTTTACCGCGGTGAGCGCCACCCAGTCGATGTAGCTGGAGGAAAGCAATTGGTCGTGCAGGACGGAGAAGAAGAGTTGATACAATAAAAATTCTCCCTGGCTTGCGTCGATCTTTATCAGACGGTCCTCCGCCTTGAGGCTGACGCTTCCGGGCGCCAGAAGCTCATGCACACGCGGAAACTGCTCAACAGCGTAATTCTTTTTATAGGCCGCCCGCGCAAGCGCGTGCTGCCATGCGGTGCGACCGTAGTTGTCCGTAAGCTCGACGTTCGCTCCCCGGGCGAGAAGCTCGCTTATCAGCGAATCGTTGCCCGCCGACGCGGCCAGCATCAGCGTCGTCGTATTGAACATCGTTCGATGATCAACGCCGTAGGTCTCGCACTGCTTCAGGATACCCTGATAGAATTTCCCCTCGTATTCCTGAAAATACCGCGCATATAACCCCTTGCGCTGCTGGCTGTAGTTCTGACTCTGCAATCTCTGAAGACCATATTCATCCATATACAACGGCTTTGCCTTGTCAAAGCCCGATTGTTTGAGCAGGAGAATCATGCGCGGCTCGCCATAAAACAACGCATACTCGAACAGCGTCTTCCGCGGCTTTTGAGAGACCTCCTTCGGGTCCCGCGCGCGGACGAGCAACTCCTCAACGCGGCCGGATGTGCAGATTTCCCACGGCACCGGCTGGGTCTTCAGGATGTTCCGTCTTATCTCGTCCGCCTGCTCCTGCCTTCCCTGCTGCTCGAGCCGCCGGGCCTCGGCCTGCCATTCTTCGATCGTTGATTGTTTCTCCTCGACCACGACGTTTTCGCGCGCGTTCCGAATACCGAGGAGAGAGATGAGCGGATGGCCCGTATCTCCTTCGATCAGGAAAATCCTGTTCACGGCGCGAGTGATGGCGACATAAAGTGAATTGATGAAAAACTTATAAACCTCGTGCGCTTTGTCCGTCTTGTCCCGGGCCCGCCGGTATTCGAGGTCGCCGGCGAGGTCCTGCTCCCCGATTCCCTCAACAATCTCGCTGAAGCTCTTGCGCTCAAAGGTGATGAAGTTTACCAGAATGACGTTCTCGTACTCCAGCCCTTTCGCCTCGTGGATGCTGAACAGGAGCGGGGTGTCGAAGAACTGCCGGGCCGCGGCCTTGTCCTCGTCGCGCATGACCAACACGGCGTACTTCGTGGACCTCCGCGTGGTCCGGGAAAGCTCGCGTTTGGCCCGCTCCGTGTCCTTCACGAACACTACCTCGCCGACAGTGTCCGACACACTGTTCATGAGGTAATTGCTCTCGCGGTCGAGCGAGCCGAAGCGCCTCTGCTTGATCATGAGCAGCTTGTTCGCCAGCGCCGTTACGGTCGTCGCGTTCCGGAAATTCGACTGGAGAATCCTCGTTACCTTGCCGGATTCGAGCGCTTCGGACAGGTAGAGCATGGACTTGAGGCCGCTCCAGGAAAAGAAGTTCGGGTGCACTACCTGATTGGAATCGCCGCAGAGGATGAAGTCCTCCGGCCGCTTGAGGCCTTTCAGGATCAGCTGGAGTTGGATATTGGTGATGTCCTGCACCTCGTCAACAACGATAAAATCGTACTCCGGCCGCGCGTGCGCAAGGTACCCGTGCGCGAGGATGTTCGGATCGTACAGACCGGCGGCTTTGAGCCAGGCGAGATATTTCTCAAAAAGCGTATACACGAGCTCCCGCTCTTCGTCGAGAAAGATGGACTGCTTCACCCCCAGGCCGAGATACTCCTCTCTGCCGAGCCACGCCGCATCCACGACCGAGCCGGTCAGGACGCCCCGAAACTCCTCGTACAGCCGGTGCGCGTCCGCGACCCGCTGCTGCCTGGGGATTTTAAACAACCATTCCGCGAAAGCCCGGTACGACACCTCCCTGCCCTCGGGTACGCGCATGGTCTCGATCAGCTCCCGGAAGGACAGAAACGACAAGTCCTGTGACTCGTTCTCGTAATGATGGGAATAATAGAGGCTGCGTGAGTTGTCCGCGAGATATTTGGAAAGCGTGACGTACAGAATTCTGCCATGCAGGCGCTTCATCTTTTCAAGCGTCAGCGCCGTCTTGCCGCTGCCCGCCGGACCGATGATGATGAGCGGCGCGGACAGCCGGTAGACCTCCTGCTGCTCCGGATCGAACGAAATCGCCTTGTCCAGAAAATGGAAACGCTTCACGCCGGGATTGACATACCGAAGCTTCGGCGCGTCCCCGGCAGCGCTTTCCGCCTGATCGACCGATAATATCTTCGTTTCATCGATCCTGACGCCGCGCAGGAACTTCGACTTCTCGTACGCGTGGTTCAGCACCGTTTCGAGAATCAGGGCGTAGCGTTCGCCGTTAAAGAACATGATTTTAAACAGCAGGCGATTCGAATCATCGAGCTTCGCGCGATACAGCCCCTGTTCAGATAGTTTCTTCACATCCGCCGAGCGGAAATCGTCCTTCGAGAGAAAGTCGATTGTTTTTTCGTACTGCCGCTTCACCTTCGCGACATCGAGATCGGCGTATTCGAGGATTTTCATTGAGAATGTTCGCTCCTGATAAAATCAAACGTGCGGCGCGCTCGCCCCGTTAGAGGCCGCGGACGCGGGCCGCGACCTGTCTTCTAACGGGGCTCGGGGAACGCGCCCTACAACACCATAATAATTATCGTAGGGACCGTTCCCCGAACGGTCCGCGCCATGCGGAACTGTCCGCGAGGTCTAATGCTTCCGGTGAAATATCCCCTTGTTCGATTTTTTGCGTTCATCTTCCGTAAGTATTTTTCCAAGATACCGGCATATCAACTCCGGTATCCTTCTGTTATCACGGTATAGTATGTAGCGCCAGCGCATCTTCTTGAGTCGTCTTGCATACTCATCAAGGAGTTATTGAACCTTATCATGGTCCGTTCCTTGCCCCGGCATTTCAATCGGAGCTTCTTCACCAGCGAGCTCCACCAATGCGGCATTTGTCTCTTCGTATACCTTTTTAACGTTCATTTCCTGTCAGCCTTCCTATTCGGTCGCGTTTCCAGCTCTATATCTTCCGAGTTGAAAATATACGACCGGAGAATTTTCTTTTCATAATCATTTATAAAAACCATCATTCCGCCTTGGGCGGTCATTTGCTCATATTGCCGTAATGTTTTCAAACGGGTCCTTTCCGACAGTGAATTGATGTATTCCTTCGCGGGATATGCCAATACCTTACGTTCATGCAAGTTGCATTCGATAACCGGATGTCTATTCACGTTCTCTTGCCAGGCTCGTATTATAGCAGGCCAGAAATCCGCAATTTTGCTTGCATAGTCTTTCATGTTTAATCCTCCGAACGCGCCGCGGAGCGCCTTGCTTAAACTTCGCGGCGCTTATTCCCGGCTTGGTGTTGGGTCCAGGTCTTTCCTATCTTCCCCAGATTTCTTCAGGGTCTTCTATATTGGGATCATCATATCTTTCCATTCTCCCAAGCCATTCCGGCATGCCATCCTTTATTCTGCATTTAAGTTGCTCAAGGGCTTCGCCGGTTATTTTGTTTGTTTCAAGCATAAACTGATAAAATTTCGTCAAACTCGCGGCATTTGCTTTGATAGCCGCTGTGCTCGCCCACATCGCTTTTCGTATGAACCAATAGCCCAGAAACATGCCTATGCTGCCGGCGCCCTCGGCGGCTTCAATGGTATCTTCATATAAAAGGAACTCATTAATATAAAAATCGACGTTTGAAACATGCTTTTTTACGGTCGTACTTGAAAGCTTGCTGCCTGACAGCCATTTTTGAAAGTGCTTTAATAAGAGCTTGTTTTTTCCTCTGATTCTATTGCATTCCTTCTCATATTGTTCGTACGAACTCATATTTTCCTCTCCTTGCCGGCATAACGCCGCCGTGAGGGGCGCGTTTCTCAGCGACCCTCTCGACGGCGTGGTTGGGATCATTATGTCGGGTTGCGCCGTGCTCTACCCGAGCTATGAACTTTCTCATCCATCAAGTTTTTCCATCCACTCTGTTCCAGAAAACTTCCTGATATATTCTCTGTCATTTCTACAAACCGTTTCGTTGGTACTGAGAAAGAAACGACATCCGAAGGCAGATATTTTCTCATAGCCGGATCCATGCACCCGACAATGCCTTTTGATTCTTCCGCGTGCTTCTCTTTATAGGGGATAGTCCAGATACTTTGGCAACCTGATGCAAAAGGCACACTTACGTTATCGTTATTAGGGCGGTCATAATTGGATAATGTTACAAGCCCGGCCAGATTGACGGCATCCACCCATAAATTGACAACTTCAATTTCCGCATCCTCATCGCTGTTGTCAATGGTACCCCAAATTATGAATTTAGTTTCCGAAGCATGGGCGCCGATATGTTCGTAAAAAGCATTTCCGAGAGCCGCATCTTTCTTGAACTTTTCTTTTTGCGCCAGAAAGCTACCTGCATCCTTCGATGGCGTCTTGAATCCTAAGTAACATGATGCACCACTGCATCCGGTATTTTCAGAGGAAAAACAGACTGGTTCGCCTCGGACGATCCTGTTTATATAGCCGAACATGCATGTCCATGTTCTGTTTTCAGGACTTACCACACAAGCAGGCGCTTTGTGAGCAAATGACCACCCTGTGGTCGGCATCCTGACCGGGAGATACCGAAGCAAACGATTTAGACTGTCTTTTACTTTTCGGGTATCCATTCCTTTATCCATTTTTTGCAATCAACCCACGAACGATAAAAGGGTCTTTTTCGATTATCACCGTAGCCTCTGCAAGACCCGGAACTTGAAATAGGAATTGATGTCCCGTTGTCGAATAGAGCCCACTATCAGAGATATCATATTTTTCTTACTTTATCAAGCGTGACGCCGCCGACCCCATAATTTGCGTCATCATGTTCGTGAATGATCACGGAAAATGCGTTTTGGGGAATGTGCGTAATCTCAACCGCTGCCTCGGTAAGTTTTTCAATCAACTGTTTTTTCTGCTCCGCATTAATTGATTGTTTGCCAATATCCAAGCGTATTACAGGCATAGTCCTCATCTCCTTTTCTATAACGACCAAGCTCACCGGCGGCAATGGAGCGCAGCGGAATTGTCGTCCGGTGCAGTGCTTTGTTGGGCATTTTTAGTTTTTGGTGCATATGTAAGTCCCGAGTATCCCATCATCTATGTGCTTACTCTTGATCATGAAACCAGCTCGTGACAAAAGGCCGTCCATCACCCAGTCATACGTCGAATACTCGTCCCTGAAATGCCTTTCGGTATCCTCTCGCAGCAGCTTCCCTCCTGCTATCGCCAGCTTATCAATCAATGCCACGATATTCTCGAGCGCATTGGTCTCCTCCAAGATGACATCATGGATGTAAAGCTGGCCGCCAAGCTTCAACATGCTATTAACTCGCTTTAGCGCGATGCCCTTCCAAAATCTGGAAGATGATGGAAGGCAAACGTCGTCACGACGGCGTCAACTGGTGAATCATTATGCTCGTAGGTCAGGAACCCAGCATGGTGAAACTCAATATTCGATGTTCCAGCCTTGATTGCCTTGGCCGCCGCGCGGTCGATCATAGCCTTTGAAACATCAATGGCATACACTCTGGCACAGCGTCGCGCCGCTTGAATGGCAAAAGTGCCTGTTCCAGATCCAAAATCGATCAGCCCATTGCCTCCCTTGATTTCAAGCGAATCGAGGATTTTTATGCTTTCGGCCTCCATGTCGCGGAAGTCTGCATGGCTCGAATCGTAGATTTCCACTGCGGCTTTGCTACTGTAGTCCGTGCCTACTTGCTTAAATTCGTCATATTGCCAAGAGAAGCCATGATTCATCTTCATATTTCACCCTTCTGCCCAACACGCGCGCCTGACGCGCCGCTTTTAGCGCGTCGCAGTCGAGGCGCAGGTTGGATCAACGTCTATTTTGAATCAGTCTTCAATCTACTACGCATATGTATGGTTCTATGTTGGACCCATTGTTCGAAACGCTTCATTAAGTTGTAATCAAAAACTTCTTTTTTCCCTGAACTGGCCTTCAGAAGCAGAATAAATTCTGCTAGGTCCATAACATGAAGAAACACGTTGTTCTTCTTTGCAGCATCTATCATATGTTTATCAATGATAGTCCAATCACCTGAATGCAATATTTCTGAAACAAGGACTATACAATGGGGAATTATCTTTCTGTTCAGCTCAATTACCTCACCGTGTGAATCATATACGGTGTAATTATCTTTCAGCGCTTTACAGGCTCCTACAACTTGTTTGATCCCTTTAACTATCTGCTTTTGAATGCTTGCAATCTTCTTTTCAACGGACTTGTTCTCTCGCGCGGAAAAGACAGCAGCTGTTTTAGACTCTATTAGAAAGAGGCCTAATTCATGATAGGCCAGAACATCTGTTAGCTCGCGCGGTTTCCCATTTTTAATGATTTGCGGTCCTTTGTACAGATAATTGCCAAAAACTGAATCAAGCGAGTACCAAATCTGACTTTCTAAAACAAAACCCTCATCAGCATTATCAACATTTATCTGGTAATGTTCTTTTTCACCAAAAAAATGGTTATTCATTATGACCCACTCGGAAATTATGGGTTTTATTTCATCTACATTGATTGATAGAGAAGTATTGCCGTCATGTTCTTTATTTATAGATTCATCAAAGCGATCTAAGGAAGCGATAGCACTTTGATTAAACGCGCCACTATACAAACTGTCAATAGCACTTAGCCATGATAATATTCTTTGCGGGTCATCTTTTGCGAATGTGATTTTACCGGTTGCTACACAAACATCGAGTTCATTGAAAAGCTGCAAAGGGGTCGATTCATTCTTCAATATCGTTTCTAATGAAAGATGCTCATCGCGAAATCTTAGTACGCCCGTCACAATCAGCGGGTGCTCCACATCATCATAAATCTTTATTCCCGCATGAATAAATACTGTCTCTGCAGTATCGTCTCTACCAAAAATGAAAGATAACCTGCAGCCCCGCAATATTGCTTTTAATGAAATCTCGGGCGCTTTGATCATTACCTTTGAACCAAATTTATCTGCTATATACCAGATGTTTGCATTTTCTGATTTCAGCTCAGAATATATTCGCTCTGCGATATCCAAATTTACTCCGGATTAACCAGTAGATGACGGGACGGAAACCGCCCCGATAATTCCGAAAATCCGTTCTTATCTCGTTTAGCAAATCATATGCCAACTCGGACCAGCTCACTTTGCTTCGAGTTTTTTCACGGGATTTTCCGGTCATTCCGAAAGCGGACATCCAGTGTTTTCGAAGCATTCCTGATGTCGGCTCCGATCCGGCATGATGGGGGAAAAGTCAAAATACAACCGCTACTTTCCTTGCTTGTTGCTGATATACTCCATTGCTTTCTCCGAAAGTTCCTCAACGCTTATATTTTCCCAGAGCCCTTTTCTCCACTCCGTACAATCAAAGTTGTCTCTTTTCAAAAGAGCGATAAAACATTCCGTCTCCACGACCCAGAGCGTATCGAACAAAGCATGAAAACCTTCGTGTTTAATAACCGTATCGGTCCTCATTTTTCCGCCTCCCGCGTCTGAATTGCATAGTACCGCGGCACGTTAAAATCGAAACATACATTAGCGGTTCGGCGCGTTTGGGAAACACGCCCTACGACTTCAATAATATATCGTAGGGCTCGTTCCCTGAACGGTCCGCGCCACTTCGTGATGTTTTATAATTTCTTACAATCGATAAAAGGGCTCGTCAAACATCATGGCCTTCTTGTCGCGTTCGGAGATGCAGCGCGTGGGACAACTGACGCACTTGTCTGTCAGGGAATCCCATGCCTTCGCGGCCGTCGTCA